>NZ_JBHVCT010000025.1:0-79180 GCF_042803195.1 Streptomyces sp. NPDC057428 | reverse complement strand
CCGAGCTCGTCCTCGTCCGCGACACCGCCTGCTGATCACCCACCAGCCGAACCGCCAGGCCAGCACGCCCGCATCTCAATTTCCCCCGAGGTCGTAAGGTCGGTCTATGGGTGGGGAGTTGACAGCGGTGGACGCTGCGAAGGCTAAAGACCGCATATGTCTCAGATGCGATGAGCCGATTACGCGAAGCAGACGCCGCTTCCCGCGGCTTTTCTGCTCGTGGTCGCATCTGGCGAAAACGGTCCTACAGATCCTTTTGGGCATGGCACTGCTTGCGCGCGTTCTGCATCACTGGGGAGTGTGGGACTGGGCGTGAACCAGCAGGAGCCGGTTCAGGGGGCACCCTGTTCCTCGATGCAGGCGCAGGCGAGGCATGTGCCGAGCGACGTCGGGATGCAGTACCCGGCATCCGCGCGGCACTGCGGGCACGTCCGGTGGGCCGGCATCGCTTTGGCGAGCGCCGCGGCACGGCCCGGGGTCATCGGCCGGACCGGCTTGGCCAGCTCGATCCGGTAGCGGCAGGCGACCGGCGGCCCGCGCCGGTGGCGGGGCCGTTCGAGTTGCGCGGCCACGTCCTGGCCACCGGGCCGTAGCCCGAGGGCCCGGAGCTGACGGCGGGTGGCGTATCCGTCCGGGGCCAGACGCCACCGGTAGATGGAAACCAGCGGGTTCGCGGGATCTGAAGGTGGCTCGATCAGCGAACCCGCTGGTGATCTGAGGCGTAGCCACCGGATGGAGGGTGAGTTCGGGACCGCTTGTCAGCGACCTGGGAGGCCGACGGGGCTTGTCACCGCACCGGGTCGTAGGGTCTCGGGGCATGCAAGCAGATCGTCCTCTGGAACCCCGTGCTCTCCTGATCAATGGCACTGTCGGCGTCGGCAAGACGTCGGTGGCTGAGAGCGTGGGCTGCCTTCTCGCTGATGCTGGAATACCCAATGCCGTCATCGACCTCGACTGGCTGCGCCAGTCTTGGCCAGCACCTTCGGGAGACCGCTTCAACTTCACCATGATGTTGCGGAACCTGCGCAGCATGGCCGGCAACTACCTCGCTGCTGGGGCTGCTCGGCTGGTCCTCGCCGGTGTGATCGAGGACTTGGATGAGCGAAAGCTGTGCGGCGATGCGGTCGGTACTGAGCTTTCGGTGTGTCGGCTCCAGGTCGATTTGCCTGTCAACCACCAGCGGCTCATGCGGCGCCACGAGAACGAGCCCGAAGCGTTGCGATGGCACCTGGCCAGGGCTGGCGAACTGGCAGGGATCCTCGACCAGGCAGCAGTCGATGACTTCAGCGTTGACGCCACCACCCGCTCGGTTGACGAGGTCGCCGCCGATGTGATCAGGAATGTCGGCTGGCTGTGAGACGTCTCGCTCAACGGGGCGTGACGCTGGGCGTGACGGGCCTCGTCACGCTGGTCAGCGCCCGTCCCGTGTCCTCGGGCCGCCGGGCCGCCGGGCCGTCTGTGGGCCGTCGAAGGGTGACCAGCGCCGACCGGCAACGACCAGCAACGACCGGGAGAGCCCGGCAGATCGCCGGGCCCTTCCGCCCCGTTCGCCGGGCTAAACCCAGGTGTCCAGCCACATCCGGTCGCGCCACGCGTCCTCCGGGATCGACGTGCCCGTGTAGATCGGCCAGAAGTAGACGAAGTTCCAGATGATCAGCAGCACCAGTACGCCCGCCGCGATCGCGCCCAGCGTGCGTCTGCGTTCGCCCGTGGGGTCAGCCTTGGTGAGGCCCATGCGGTGCCTGGTGCTCGTGCCGGCCGCCGGGCCCAGGAGGGCGCCGATCAGCATCGTGACCGCCAGGCACAGGAACGGGACGAACACGACCGCGTAGAAGAGGAAGATCGTCCGCTCCTGGTAGTGGAACCAGGGCACCCAGCCCGCCGCCACCGCGCACGCGATCGCGCCCGCCCGCCAGTCGCGGCGGAAGAACCAGCGCCACAGGACGTACAGCAGTGCCACGCACGCCGTCCACCACAGGAGCGGGGTGCCCAGTGCCAGTACCTCGCGGGCGCACTTGCCGGTCGCGGAGGCGGTGCAGCCCGTCTGCTCCTCGTAGAAGTACGACACGGGACGGCCCAGCACGATCCAGCTCCACGGGTTGGACTGGTATGTGTGCCCCGATGTCAGGCCGATGTGGAATTCGTACACCTGGTACTCGTAGTGCCACAGGCTGCGCAGCCAGTCGGGCAGCCAGGTCCAGCTGCCGCCCTTGCCCGCGGTGGCCGCCCAGTTGCGGTAGTACCCCTTGTCCGTGACGATCCAGCCCGTCCACGACAGGACGTACGTGCCGATCGCGACCGGCACCGTGGAGACGAATGCCGGGAGCAGGTCCCTGAAGATCACGGCCCGGTACGGCCGCACGGCGCCCGCCGTGCGCCGGGCGCCGACGTCCCAGAGCACCGCCATCACGGCGAACGCCGCAAGGATGTAGAGCCCGTTCCACTTCGTGGCGGAGGCCAGGCCGAGCATCAGCCCGGCCGTGAGCCGCCACGGCCGCCAGCCGAGGCGGAGCGTTTCGGCGGTGTGCGCGTCCGGCCGCAGGACTCCGTCCTCGTCCACCGGGAGCGCGGCGGCCAGCCTGCTGCGGGACCGGTCCCGGTCGACGAGGAGGCAGCCGAAGGCGGCCAGCACGAAGAACATCAGCACCAGGTCGAGCAGCGCGGTGCGGCTCATCACGAAGTGCAGCCCGTCCACGGCCAGCAGCGTGCCCGCGAGACAGCCGAGGAACGTCGAGCGGAACAGGCGGCGGCCGATGCGGCACAGCATCAGGACCGAGAGGGTGCCGAGCAGCGCCACCATGAAGCGCCAGCCGAACGGGGTGAACCCGAAGATCTGCTCGCCGATCCCGATGATCCACTTGCCGACCGGGGGATGGACGACGTAGCCCGGGTCCACCGGGACGCCGACCGAGGACGGGTCCGCGAGGATCTTCTTGTCGATGTCCTTGGGCCAGGCGCCCTCGTATCCCTGGTTGATGAGCGCCCAGGCGTCCTTGGCGTAGTACGTCTCGTCGAATATCACCGCCTTGGGGCTGCCCAGGTTCCAGAACCGCAGCACACCGGCCACCAGCGCCACCAGCAGCGGACCGCCCCAGGCGGACCAGCGCACAAGGCGCCCGGCGAGGGCCGGGGGTACCGCGAGGACGCTCCAGAACTGGCCGCCCGGGCGGGTGTACGGCGGGACCAGGCGCTCGCGCAGCCCCGTCTCCGGGCGTGGGGAATGGCCGAAGCGGCGCAGCCGCTGCTGCCAGGAAGGCGGCTGGTCGCCGGTGTGATTCCCGGCGTTGTTGCCCTGCTGGGCTTCGGGCGCAGTACTCGTCACCGCGCCATCGTAGGGAACGCTTCTGTGCGAGTGGTGCCGCCCGTGCTGGGAGGATGGCCGATGTGACTGGATCGACTGGAACGCTCGTACTCGCAGGGACCCCCATCGGTGACGTGGCGGACGCCCCGCCACGGCTCGCCGCCGAGCTGGAGACGGCCGACGTCGTGGCCGCCGAGGACACCCGGCGGCTGCGCCGGCTCACCCAGGCGCTGGGCATCCACACGACGGGGCGTGTCGTCTCCTACTTCGAGGGCAACGAGTCGGCGCGCACGCCGGAACTCGTCGAGGCGCTGGCCGGGGGCGCGCGCGTGCTGCTGGTCACCGACGCGGGCATGCCGTCCGTCTCCGACCCCGGCTACCGGCTCGTGGCCGCCGCCGTGGAACGGGACATCAAGGTCACCGCGGTACCGGGCCCGTCGGCGGTGTTGACCGCGCTCGCGCTGTCGGCCCTGCCCGTGGACCGCTTCTGCTTCGAGGGCTTCCTGCCGCGCAAGGCGGGGGAGCGGCTCGGGAAGCTGCGCGAGGTCGCGGACGAACGCCGCACGATGGTCTTCTTCGAGGCGCCGCACCGGCTGGACGACACCCTGGCCGCGATGGCCGAGGTGTTCGGCGCGGAGCGCAGGGCGGCCGTGTGCCGCGAGCTGACCAAGACGTACGAGGAAGTGAAGCGCGGGACGCTGGGTGACCTGGCGCTCTGGGCGGCCGAGGGGGTGCGCGGCGAGATCACCGTCGTGGTCGAGGGCGCGACGGACTCGGGGAACGAGGGACTGGACGCCGCCGAGCTGGTGCGCAGGGTGCAGGTGCGCGAGGAGGCGGGGGAGCGGCGCAAGGAGGCCATCGCGGCGGTCGCCGCCGAGGCAGGGCTACCCAAGCGCGAGGTGTTCGATGCGGTGGTCGCGGCAAAGAACGCGGCTCGGACCGGCCAGGCGGAGGGCAAGGGACTAGCCTGAAGTGTAAAGCCCGAGCCGCGTTCCTGGCCCTTTGTCCATGGATCGGCCAAAACCGTTCCAACACTCGGCAGGCCTGGTGCGCTGCCGCCGGTGGAGGCGTCCACTTGAGGGTGGAACGCACCGTCCGGAGTGCTTGTCCGGAGTGCTTCTCCGCTGACAAGGGAGCAGGCATGAGTGAGATCGCAGGAACCACCGTGCACGAGGCGTACGCGTTCGCCTGCATGAGGTGTGGGCACGGCTGGGAACAGGCCTACGAGATAGAGCACCACGTCGACGGCTCGGGCAACGCCTTCGTGGTCTACAAGGCGGACGGGGAGCGCGTGCCCTCGCCGCTGTCCACTCCCGCCTGCGCCAACTGCGGCGGCCACGTGGTCCGGATCATGCGCGCCGGCCGGGTCTCCTCGGTCCAGCAGCTGCTCCTGGCCCCGCAGGCGCCGCGCCCGCGGAAGACCGGTGGCGCGGAGGCCGACGAGGAGATGGCCGTCGCGGCCGTGCGGGCCCCCGGGCCCGGTGTGCACCACTGGCACCTGTCCGACCTGCTGCGCCCCTTCCACCGCCGGTGAGAGGCAGGGCCCGCGCCCTCGTAGAGTCGGGGGCATGAGCCGTACCGAAGCCCCGCCGCTCCCCGAACCCCTCAGGGTTCCGGTCGCCGATTCGCACACCCATCTGGACATGCAGGACGGAACCGTCGAGGAGGGCCTGGCCCGCGCCGCGGCGGTCAACGTCACCGCGGTCGTCCAGGTGGGCTGCGACGTGAAGGGCTCGCGGTGGGCCGCCGAGACCGCCGCCGTCCACCCGTCCGTCCACGCCTCGGTCGCCCTGCACCCCAACGAGGCGCCCCGCATCGTGCACGGAGACCCCGAGGGGGCGTCCCGCCAGGGCGCCCGGGAGCCCGGCGGGAAGGCCGCACTGGACGAGGCGCTCGCCGAGATCGACGCGCTGGCCGCACTCGGACACGTCCGCGCCGTCGGAGAGACCGGCCTGGACTACTTCCGTACGGGCCCCGAGGGCGTGGCCGCCCAGGAGGAGTCCTTCCGGGCGCACATCGAGATCGCCAAGCGGCACGGAAAGGCGCTGGTCATCCACGACCGGGAGGCCCACGCGGACGTGCTGCGCATCCTCGCCGACGCGGGGGCGCCGGAGCGGACCGTCTTCCACTGCTACTCCGGGGACGCCGAGATGGCCCGGATCTGCGCGGCGGCCGGCTACTTCATGTCGTTCGCCGGCAACGTGACCTTCAAGAACGCGCAGCCGCTGCGGGACGCGCTGGTCGTCGCTCCGGCGGAGCTGGTACTCGTCGAGACCGACGCGCCGTTCCTCACCCCGGCTCCGTACCGCGGCCGGCCCAACGCGCCGTACCTCATTCCGGTCACGCTCCGTGCGATGGCCGAGGTGAGGGGCACCGACGAGGACACGCTGGCCGCGGCCGTCTACGACAACACCGCGCGGGCGTTCGACTTCTGACCGCGGACGGGCCGCCCACTGCGCGCGGTCCCGGGCACACCGGGCGGCACCCGATCTCCGAACGTCGACACGTTGGGTAATCGTACGACTTTGGAGGGTGATCCCTCCTCGGTTATCGTGCCCGCGCAACGGGGTCGGCAGGCCGGAGCTTGGGGAGCGTCGTGGGCCATTCGCAGGGCAGTCACCGCGCACCGCGCGGCAGTCGGCGTACGGTCCAGGCCCCGCCACGGGTGCCCGCCCCCGCGCCACCGCGCTCCCTCCACGAGGAGCGGACCGTCGTCGCCGCGCTGTGGCGGGCACGCCAGCCCGTGCACGACCCGACGATGCTGGACACGCCGCTGGTGGTCCGCCCGGCGGCCGCGAGGGAAGAGCCCCCCGCACGCAGGGGCGGTGGGCACCGGGCCGCCCGGCGCGGCGCCCCGGAGAGCCTGCGGCGGATCGTCCCGCGAGCCCTCGTCGTCGCGGTACTGGCGGGCGGCACCGCCACGTTCCTCGCCCAGGACAAGGCCGTCCGGGTCAGCGTCGACGGGACGTCGCGCACCCTGCACACCTTCGCCGACGACGTCGGGGAACTCCTCGACTCCGAGGGCGTCGTCGTCGGCACACGGGACGTCGTCGCCCCCGCACCGGGCACCGGCCTTGACGACGGTGACGAGGTCGTCGTCCGGCGGGAGGCGCGCGGGGCCGGGCGGGCGGCGGTCTCCGGGCCCCACGGCGGCCGTAGGCTTAACGGGTGAGCACCACAGAGCCCGACGCCCTCCTGGGCCCCGCAGACATCCGCGAGCTGGCCGCAGCGCTGGGCGTACGCCCCACGAAGCAGCGCGGCCAGAACTTCGTCATCGACGCCAACACGGTCCGCAGGATCGTACGGACCGCCGAGGTGCGGCCGGACGACGTGGTGGTCGAGGTCGGGCCCGGTCTGGGCTCGCTGACCCTGGCCCTCCTGGAGGCGGCCGACCGGGTCGTCGCCGTCGAGATCGACGACGTGCTCGCGGCAGCCCTGCCGGCCACCGTCGCCGCACGCCTGCCGGAGCGGGCGGGCCGGTTCGACCTGGTCCACTCGGACGCGATGCTCGTGACGGAACTGCCCGGCCCCGCGCCTACCGCACTCGTCGCGAACCTGCCCTACAACGTCGCCGTGCCGGTGCTGCTCACGATGCTGGAGCGCTTCCCGTCCATCGAGCGGACGCTTGTGATGGTGCAGGCCGAGGTCGCGGACCGGCTGGCCGCCCGGCCGGGCAACAAGGTCTACGGTGTGCCGTCGGTGAAGGCCAACTGGTACGCCGACGTCAAGCGTGCCGGGTCGATCGGCCGCACGGTGTTCTGGCCCGCGCCGAACGTCGACTCCGGGCTGGTGTCCCTGGTGCGCCGCGCCGAGCCCGTCCGGACCACCGCGAGCAGGGCCGAGGTGTTCGCCGTCGTGGACGCGGCCTTCGCCCAGCGCCGCAAGACACTGCGCGCGGCCCTCGCCGGCTGGGCGGGCTCCGCGCCCGCAGCCGAGGAGGCCCTGGTCGCGGCGGGCATCTCGCCGCAGGCCCGGGGCGAGTCGCTCACCGTCGAGGAGTTCGCGGCCATCGCCGAGAACAAGCCGTCGGCGCACGGAACGCCCGGGAGCGGCGAGTGAGCGTCACCGTCCGCGTGGCCGCCAAGGTCAACGCCCAGCTCGCCGTCGGCGCTCCGAGGCCCGACGGCTTCCACGACCTGGCCAACGTCTTCCTCGCCGTCGGCCTGTACGACGAGGTCACCGTCACCCCGGCCGAAACCCTGCGCGTGACGTGTGCCGGGCCGGACGCGGGGCAGGTCCCGCTCGACGCCACGAACCTCGCCGCGCGCGCCGCGATCGCCCTGGCGGCCCGCCACGGCATCGCCCCCGACGTGCACATCCACATCGCCAAGGACATCCCCGTCGCGGGCGGCATGGCGGGCGGCAGCGCCGACGGCGCCGCCGCGTTGCTGGCCTGCGACGCCCTGTGGTCCACGGGCGCGTCCCGGGAGGAGCTCCTGGAGATCTGCGCCGAACTCGGCAGCGACGTGCCGTTCAGCCTGATCGGCGGGGCGGCACTCGGGACCGGCCGGGGCGAGCGGCTGACCGCCGTCGAGGTCGGCGGTACCTTCCACTGGGTCTTCGCCGTCGCCGACGGCGGGCTCTCCACCCCGGCCGTGTACGGCGAGTTCGACCGCCTCACCGCGGGCACCGACGTGCCCGAGCCGGCCGCGTCGCCCGCCCTGCTGGAAGCCCTGCGCGAGGGCGATGCCACCGCGCTGGCTGACGCCCTCGGCAACGACCTCCAGGCCGCGGCGCTGTCCCTGCGTCCCTCGCTGGCCGGCACACTGGCCGCGGGCACCGCGGCCGGCGCCCTGGCCGCCCTGGTCTCCGGGTCCGGCCCGACCACGGCCTTCCTCGTCGCGGACGAGGAGTCGGCGCACAAGGTGGCCGACGCACTGCTGGCGTCTGGCACGTGCCGCAGTGCGAGGGTGGCTCTGTCGCCCGCTCCGGGAGCCACCGTCGTCGGGACCGTCGCCGCCTGACACCCGGTACTCGGACGGGAATTGAGTACGGCCGCGCTCCCGGGAGCCCACCGCTCGGCGCGACCGTACCTGGTCGAGCGCGCCGGGCGCTGACGTCCGGGCGGGCCCGCGCCGCCTCAGGAGCCGTAGTGATAGCGGCAGGCGGCGATACGGACCTCGTCGTCGACCACCTTGTAGATCAGGCGGTGCTCCGCGGTGATGCGGCGGGACCAGAACCCCTGGAAGCCGTGTTTCAGGGGCTCGGGCTTGCCGATGCCTTCGTTGCCGTTGCGGGCGACGTCCTGGAGCAGGCAGTTGATCCGTCTGAGGATCTTCCGGTCCTGTGCCTGCCACCAGACGTAGTCCTCCCAAGCCGCCTCATCCCAGACGAACTTCACTCCGCCAGCTCCCGTACGGTGCCTCCACCGGATTCCAGGCGGTCTATCGAAGCCAGCAGACGACGGGCGTTCTCAGGACTTCGCAGCAGGTACGCCGTTTCCTTGAGGGACTCGTATTCGTCGAGTGCGACTATCACCACCGGGTCGTGGCCCGCGCGCGTGACGATCACTTCCTCGCGGTCGTCGACGACCGCGTTGAGCGTCTCGGCGTACTTCGCCCTTGATTCGGTGTATGTCATGGTTCGCACAACGGCCTCCTCAAGCACGTACGGCATCCTGTACGTACAGAATACCGTACGCCTCGCAAGGTCGTCGTGTCGGTGTCAGCCCAGCTTCAACGTGCTCTTCGCCAGCTCGTACGCCGGGAGCATCTCCTTGTGTTCCGCGGAGTCCAGCCCTCCCAGGTGCACCACGACCGGGCCCTTCGGGGTGGCGACCGCGAAGGCCCGCTCCGTCTTGCGCTCGTCCAGCAGCTCGGCCTCGACCGTGTAGGCGACCTCCACGGCGGGCTGCGCACCCGCCTCGGTCTCCTTGTAGGACGCCTCGGTCGCGTTCTCGTCGCCGGCCACGAAGTCCTCCAGCGCCGCGCGGGGGGTGGTGGAGGGGCCCTTGCTCTGCCAGACCCGGAGGTAGCCGATGTTTCCGGCCGGCTTGGCGTCGATCTCGCAGACCATGGTGGCCGAGCCCTGCTGCCCGAGGGCCGCCAGGTCGGAGCCGGGCTCCACGTCCACCGCCTGCGGCTTCCAGTCCGCCGCCAGGTCGAAGGTGACCGGGAGCTCGCACGCGGTACCCGCACCGCCGAGGGAGCCGCCCTTCTTCGCCGGTGCGCTCTCCGCGGCCTTCGCGGGCGCGCTGTCCCCGTTCTTCACGGCGCCCGGGTCCGCGTCCGTACCGCTGTCGGACGGCGAGGAACAGCCGGCCAGCACGGCCGCCGCCAGGACCGCCGGTATCCAGGTCCGCATCGTGTCGCGCATAGTGAAGTCCCCACCCCAGAGATGTTCCGTACCGCTCCGACCTGGGGTTACTCCCCATGATCGATCGCCGCACGCTATCGCACCTCCCGCGGCGACTACTCTGGGACGTCGAGCGGTCCCCGACGCAGGGATCCCCGAGGCAGGAGTGAAATGGCCGTCAATCTGGTCAATGTCGAGCAGGTCAGCAAGGTGTACGGCACCCGTGCCCTGCTCGACGGTGTATCCCTCGGGGTGTCAGAGGGCGACCGGATCGGCGTCGTCGGCCGCAACGGCGACGGCAAGACGACGCTCATCCGGATGCTCGCCAAGCTCGAGGACGCGGACACCGGCCGGGTCACCCACAACGGCGGGCTGCGCCTGGGTGTCCTCACCCAGCACGACTCGCTGGACCCGCAGGCCACCATCCGGCACGAGGTGATCGGCGACCTCGCCGACCACGAGTGGGCGGGCAGCGCCAAGATCCGGGACGTGCTGACCGGCCTCTTCGGCGGCCTCGCGCTCCCCGGCTTCGAGCACGGCCTGGACACCGTCATCGCCCCGCTCTCCGGCGGCGAGCGCCGCCGGATCGCGCTGGCCAAGCTGCTCATCGGCGAGCCGGACCTGATCGTCCTCGACGAGCCCACCAACCACCTCGACGTCGAGGGCATCTCCTGGCTGGCCGGACACCTGCGGGCCCGGCGCTCCGCGCTCGTCTGCGTCACCCACGACCGGTGGTTCCTGGACCAGGTCTGCACCCGCATGTGGGACGTCCAGCGGGGCTCCGTCCACGAGTACGAGGGCGGCTACAGCGACTACGTGTTCGCACGGGCCGAGCGGGAGCGCATCGCCGCGACCGAGGAGTCCAAGCGGCAGAACCTGATGCGCAAGGAGCTGGCCTGGCTGCGCCGGGGCGCCCCCGCGCGCACCTCCAAGCCGCGCTACCGCATCGAGGCGGCCAACGAGCTGATCGCCGACGTGCCGCCCCCGCGCGACACCAGCGAGCTGATGAAGTTCGCCAACGCCCGGCTCGGCAAGACGGTCTTCGACCTGGAGGACGTGACCGTCCAGGCCGGTCCCAAGACGCTGCTCACCCACCTCACCTGGCAGCTCGGTCCCGGCGACCGCGTCGGTCTGGTCGGCGTCAACGGCGCGGGCAAGACCTCCCTGCTCAAGGCGCTCGCCGAGGCCTCCCGCAGCCAGGGCGACGTACAGCCCGCCGCCGGGAAGGTCGTCGTCGGCAAGACGGTCAAGCTCGCCTACCTCTCCCAGGAGGTCGCGGAGCTCGACCCGAAGCTCCGGGTGCTCGAAGCCGTCCAGCAGGTGCGCGACCGCGTCGACCTCGGCAAGGGCCGAGAGATGACGGCCGGGCAGCTCTGCGAGCAGTTCGGCTTCGCCAAGGAGAAGCAGTGGACCCCGGTCGGTGACCTGTCCGGTGGCGAGCGCCGGCGGCTGCAGATCCTGCGGCTGCTCATGGACGAGCCCAACGTCCTTTTCCTCGACGAACCCACCAACGACCTGGACATCGAGACCCTGACCCAGCTCGAGGACCTCCTCGACGGCTGGCCCGGGTCGATGATCGTGATCTCCCACGACCGCTTCTTCATCGAGCGGACCACGGACAAGGTGATGGCCCTCCTCGGCGACCGGGCGCTGCGGATGCTGCCGCGCGGCATCGACGAGTACATCGAGCGCAGGCAGCGCATGGAGGAGACGGCCACGCCCGCCTCCGCCGCGGGTTTCCCGGCGTCGAAGGCCGCGCCGGCCGAGACCGTCTCGCCGCAGGCCGCGCGTGCCGCGAAGAAGGAACTGCAGAAGGTCGAGCGTCAGCTCGAGAGGATGTCGACGAAGGAGACATCGCTGCACGCGCAGATCGCCGACAACGCCACGGACTTCGGGAAGGTCGCCGAGCTCGATGCCGAGCTGCGCGAACTGGTGGCGGAGCGCGACGTGTTGGAGATGCGCTGGCTGGAGCTGGCCGAGGACGCGTGATCGCGGCGGTGCGATCGCCGGCGCCTGGGGGCGGGCGGTGCGTGGGTGGTACGAAGAAGCCCGGCCCGGCCCGGGGTGCCGGATCCGATCGTACGAAGGGGGCCGTGCTGAGGACCCGGCCGCCCGGCGGACCCGTGCCCCAGGGGGCTTCGAGGGGCGTACGACCTGCCTTCTGGTCTTCGGCAGATGAACCCCCGCCCCCAATCCGGCGGATAGCGGCACGTACAGGAACAATGCGACGTGGCGGCCTGCGGTGATCCCGTGAAATGAACGGGTATCAAGTGAAGTTGATGCGCAGTCAGCCGAACGGGCCCTGGTGGCCCGCGTGCACGCGCGTAACAGCGGCATCACGGGCCGGTTCTCCCTTGGGAACGGGGCTGTCCCGATCCGCTGTTCGATATGCGGCGGGTGGTACAAAGAAGTCCCGCTCGACTGCCGTCACGCCGCGGGATCCATGCCCGATTCGCTCCTTTCCGAGGGGAATTCAGCCCAGCGGAATCGCGGGGGAGAACGAACCGGGCACCGGACCGCACGAAGGGGACGTGCTGATGACGCAGCCGCCCAGCCAGCAACCGCCGCCGGAAGGCTTCGGGGCTCCACAGAAACCGCGGGACACTCCTCAGCCGCCCCAGCCGCAATCACCCCCCGCGGCCACGCCGCCGATGCCTCCCGCCCCGCCGGGGACGCCGCCCCCTCCCGCCGCGCCGCAGACGCCGCCTCCCGCCGCGCCGCAGACGCCCCCGGCCGGGCAGCCGGGCTACGGCTACCCGCAGGCACCGGGTGCGCAGCCCGGGTACGGCTACCCCCAGGCTGCCGGCCAGGCCCCCGGCCCTTACGCCCAGCAGCCCGGCCCGTACGGCGCGCCGGCCGGACCGTACGCCCAGCAGCCCGGCCCGTACGGCGCGCCGGCCGGACCGTACGCCCAGCAGCCCGGCCCGTACGGTCAGCAGCCGCCCGGCGGTTACGGCTACCCGCAGCAGTACCCCGGTGCGCCCGCCCCCGGTCCCTCCGGCGGCGGCCCTTTCAAGGGCAGGCCCGCGGTGATCATCGGTGCCGCGCTCGCCGTGCTCCTCGTCGTCGCCGGTGGTGTCTTCCTCGCCACGCGTGGCGCGGACGACGGGAAGAAGCCCCTCGCCACGTCCAGCGAATCTCCCGTCGGCCCGAGCGCCTCGCCGAGCGTCGACCAGGGCGACGGCAAGGGGGACGGCCGTGAGGCGAACGACGACCTCAACGCCGGGCGCAAGCCGGGTGAGGCCAAGGTCCTCTGGCTGACGACGAACGGCATGGACCTCCCGCGCAACGGCGCGGACGTGTACGGCCCTTGGATCGTGGGCGACACCCTCGTCAAGGGCATGTACCGCTCGGTCGTCGGCTACTCGGTGGCCGACGGCAAGAAGAAGTGGACCCTCCCGCTGCCCGCCGACATGTGCGCGGCTCCGGGTACGGCCACCGCCGACGGCAAGGTCGTCATCGGGGTCAAGAACGGCACCACGGACAAGGCCGACTGCTCCGACCTCCAGATGATCGACCTCAACACGGGCAAGGTCGGCTGGAAGAAGTCCGTCAAGAAGAACGGCACCTGGGACCTGATGTCCGACATCGGTCTGGCGATCAGCGGTGACACGGTCACCGTCGGCCGTACCAGCAACTCCAACGCCTACCGGGTGAGCGACGGTTCGCAGCTGTTCGGCAAGCCGTCGGGCAACTGCCAGCCGTTCGCGTTCGCAGGCGGTCCCAAACTGATCGCCGCGTCCGCCTGCCGTACCGCCGACGTGGACAACCCGCAGCAGCAGATCCAGGAGGTCGACCCGACCACCGGGAAGCCCAAGTGGACCTACCAGCCCAAGCGCGGCTGGGAGGTCGACAAGGTGTACTCGGTGAGCCCCCTCGTCGTCTCGCTGACCCAGCGCGAGGAGAAGAAGTGGTCCATCCTCGCCCTGAAGGAGAACGGAACTCTCCGCTCCCAGCTGGTCGGTGACAAGGAGGACAAGTTCTCCGTCGACTGCGGCCACGACTTCTCGATCTTCGGGCAGCAGCTCGAAGGCTGCTCCGGCCTCGCCGCCGACGCCAACAGCTTCTACATGATGACCGAGGACGACACGAGCGGCACCGGCCGCACCAACAAGGTCGTCGCGTTCGACCTGAACACCGGCAAGCCCAGGTGGAAGGCCGCCGCGCCCGCGGAGCGCACCATGAAGCCGCTGCGCATGGAGGGCGGCAACGTGCTGGTCTACCTGGAGCCCGGTTACGACAAGGGCGGGGCGATCGCGACGATCGCACCCACCGGGGGCGCGCCGAAGGTCGTGCTCCAGCACCCGGACTCGACCACCCGGATCGAGAACTTCTTCACGTCGAAGGTCGTCTACGCGGGCGGCCGTTCGTTCGTCGTCAGCGACCGCGTCAGCGCGAGCAACGACGAGGAGGAGAAGGAGCAGACGACCATGATGGCCTTCGGTAAGTGACGGCCGACACCGGCAGCCGCAGCTCCTTCCCCACGGACTCCTCTGAGGTACGTACGCCATGACCCAGCCGCCCCAGCCCTCCGACGAACCGCCCCAGGGCGGGTTCGGTGCCCCGCAGGATCCGCCTCCCGGCGGTTTCGGCGAGCCCGCCCCGCCGCCCTCCGACGGTTTCGCCAAGCAGCCCCCGCCCGAGCCGCCGACCCCGCCCGCGGGTGGCTACGGAAGTCCCCCGCCCTCGGGTGGCTTCGGGGCACCGCAGACACCCCCGCCCGCCGGTGGCTTCGGCGCACCGCAGCCGCCGCAGGACCCCGCGTACGGCTACCCGCAGGCACCGCCCCCCGGGCAGCCGCCGACGCAGCCCGGTCACGGCTTCCCGCAGGGACAGCCCGGCATGCCCCCGCAGCAGGGGTACGGATACCCGACCGCGCCGATGCACCCGCAGTACGCGGCTCCGCAGCAGGGCGGCGGCAAGAAGTTCAACATCCGGATGCAGATCATCGCCGCGGCCGTCGTCGCCATGGTGCTGATCGTCGGCGGCGGGGCCATCTACGCCTCCAGCGGCGGCGACGAGGGCGGCAAGAAGGACGACCTCGCCTCGGCGGGCCCCGACGGCGGCGAGGGCAAGGGCGGTGACGGCCTGGCCGGCGGCACGGAGAAGGCCCCCTCGGACACCAAGTCCAAGATCGGCTTCCAGCTCCCCCACCCCAAGGTCACCGACACCACCGCCGTCGACGGATCATGGATCACCGACAAGGTGTACGTGAAGACAGGGGTGTACGAGGTCGTCGGCTACGACCTGGCCAAGGGCACCAAGCTCTGGTCGATCCCGCTGCCCGGGCAGGTCTGCGCCGCTTCCCGGCACATGAGCAAGGACTTCAGGACGGCGATCGCCTTCGAGGAGGGCAAGCCCAGCGCCGCGGACAAGTACCCGTCGTGCAACCAGATCGGCGCTCTCGACCTGGCCGGCGGAAAGCTGATGTGGAACAAGTCCGTCACCTCCGACTCCAACGGTGACGAACCCATCCGCTTCAGCGAGGTCACCCTGAGCGGTTCGACGGTGGCGGCCGGCGGCACCAGCGGCGGCGCCGCGTTCAACCTCGCCGACGGTGCCGAGCTCTGGAAGCCGAAGACCGACGCGAACAACTGCTCCGACAGGGGATACGCGGGCGGCGAGGCCCTCGCCGTCGTCCGCAGGTGCGGCAGTTACGACGAGTCGCAGCTGACCATCCAGGCGCTGAACCCGACCACCGGCGCCCCGCTCTCCTCGTACGACATGCCGGCCGGCGTGGAGTACGCGAGCATCGTCTCCACGAAGCCGCTCGTCGTCGCGGCCGACGTCGGCGACACCGCCGGTGACGGCAGCGGCATCTCGGACTTCTTCTCCATCGACGCGGCCACCGGCAAGCTCATCGTCCGGATCTCCGCCGACGCGGACAGGTACGGCGCCCAGTGCGGTTCCACCGAGGTCGAGACGTGCCACTCGCTCGCCGTCGGCAACAACAGGCTCTACGTGCCGACCGAGGAGCACGAGGGCGGCGGGGAGTACGGCGACACCAACGAGATCGTCGCCTTCGACCTCACCACCGGCAAACTCGTCGGCGGCAAGGCGGACGCGGGCGACAGCTACACGCTGACCCCGCTGCGTATGGACGGTTCGAACGTCATCGCGTACAAGAAGCCTCCGTACGACAAGGGCGGCCAGATCGTCTCCATCGACGGCTCGACCTTCAAGGAGACGGTGCTGATGGTCAACCCGGACGACGAGGCGGTACGTGACGCGGAGAACAGCTTCTCCAGCGACTACTCGGAGTTCCTCTACGAGAAGGGCCGGCTGTTCATCTCCGAGAAGATGATCAGTGAGCCCAGCAAGAGTGCGAGCGCTGCGGACGACAAGCAGTACCTGGTCGTGTCCTTCAGCACGGTCTGACCCCACGCGGGTGAGCGGTGACGGCCCTGCCGGTTGATCATTCGACCGGCAGGGCCGGTCGTTTTCCGACCGGCAAGTGGCCCTGAATGACTCAGAATTCGGCATTCTGGGGGGCTTCTGCCCGGTAGAGGGGGCGCGGCGTCGAACAAGCGTGTAACTTGCCGGGTCAGAGGGCCGGGGGGCCTGTTCAAGGGCTACGCAGCGGTACGCGCTGTACACATGGGGGCAGACTCGATGGGCGTGCGGCTCATGGTGGTCGATGACCACCGCCTGCTGGCCGAGGCACTCGCCTCCGCCTTGAAACTGCGCGGGCACCGGGTGCTCGCGGCGGCCGCTCCGACGGCCGGGGCCGCGGAGCTGGTGGTCAGCAGGGCGCCCGAGGTCTGCCTGTTCGGCACGGCGGCGCCCGCCGAACCCGGCGCGTTCGACCCGATCGTGCGGATCGGCCGGGAGCGCCCGCAGGTGGCCGTGGTGGTGCTCGGCCCGGTGCCGAGTCCGCGTGGCATCGCGGCGGCCTTCGCCGCCGGCGCCGCCGGATACGTCCGCCACGACGAACGCATAGAGGGCGTGGAACGCGCGATGATCAAGGCCCGCGCAGGTGAGGCCGCGGTCGCCCCGCAACTGCTGCGCGGCGCCTTCGCCGAGCTGCTGCACCCCGCGGTCCAGCCGGACGACGAGGGTCAGCGGCTGCTGCGGATGCTCACCCCGCGCGAGGTCGAGGTGCTGGTGCGGGTCGCCGAGGGCGAGGACACACGGTTGATCGCGGCCGGGATGGGGATCGCGCCGAGCACCGCGCGCACCCACGTGCAGCGGGTGCTGATGAAGCTGGGTGTCGGGTCCCGTCTGGAAGCCGCGGCGCTCGCGGCGCGTACGGGGCTGCTGGACCGGGCGGCGGGAACGCCGCAGGGGCCGGACGGCCTCGCGTGATCGCGTGACGGTCCGGCCCCTGCGCGGTGCGGGCCGGTTCTCGGCCCGCCGGTCAGCTCCCGCTTGAGTCCCCGCCGGAACGATTCGGCGAGGCGTTGTCATAGCCCGATCCGGCCCTGCCCAGGTTCCTGAGAACTCCGAAACCGTCGCGGACCTGTGCGAACGCTGCCGACGTGTACTGCGAACCCCCGTCCGCGTGGAAGATCACTCCGTCCACGTGTCCGCCGCGGGTCGCTACCGCCATCTCCGCTGCGTCGATGACCAGCTCGGCTCCGTGGAGTCATTGACGCAGTCTGTTGACTTGTGATTAGTTATGTTCGGTTCTGTTTGGGGGAGTTACATGGAGGAGCCTGGTGAAGAAGACGGTTACGACCCTCGCCGACGGCCGTGAGCTGATCTACTACGACTCCGCGGACGACGTCGTCCGCGACGCCGTCGACCCGCGGCCCCTGGACGCCGTGTCCGCGTCCGACGGGGACTCGGAGATCCGCCGCGATCCGCTGCTCGGCGACTCGGTGGCCATCGCCTCGCACCGGCAGGCGCGCACCTACCACCCGCCGGCCGACGAGTGCCCGCTCTGCCCGTCGCGCGAGGGGCGCCACAGCGAGATCCCCGACACCGACTACGACGTCGCCGTGTTCGAGAACCGCTTCCCCTCCCTCGCCGGTGACTCCGGTCGCTGCGAAGTCGTCTGCTTCACCTCCGATCACGACGTGTCCTTCGCCGGCCTCACCGAGGACCAGGCGGCCCTGGTCCTCGAAGCCTGGACCGACCGCACAGCCGACCTCGCCGAGCTCCCCCAGGTCGCCCAGGTCTTCTGCTTCGAGAACCGGGGTGCCGAGATCGGTGTGACCCTCGGCCACCCGCACGGCCAGATCTACGGCTACCCCTTCGTCACCCCGCGCACCGAGCTGATGCTGCGCTCGGTGGAGAGCCACCGCGCCGCGACCGGCCGCAACCTCTTCGACGACATCGTCGCCCGCGAGATCGCCGACGCGGACCGCGTCGTCCTGGAGGGCGAACACTGGGTCGCCTTCGTGCCGTACGCCGCGCACTGGCCCTACGAGGTCCACCTCCACCCGCGCCGCCGCGTCCCCGACCTCCGGGAACTCGACGAAGCGGCGCGCACGGAGTTCCCACAGCTCTATCTGGAACTCCTGAGGCGCTTCGACCGGATCTTCGGTCCCGGGGAGCCTCCCACCCCGTACGTCTCGGCCTGGCACCAGGCGCCCTTCCGGGCCCCCGGCCGTGAGGAGTTCGGGCTGCACCTCGAGCTTTTCACCATCCGGCGGACCTCCGGCAAACTGAAGTTTCTCGCGGGCTCCGAGTCCGGCATGAGTGTGTTCATCAACGACGTGCCGCCGGAGGCCGCGGCCCAGAGACTGCGAGAGGTAGCGAGCGAGTGAGCAACACGGGCAAGAAGTACCTGGTGACAGGCGGCGCGGGATACGTGGGCAGTGTCGTCGCCGCCCACCTGCTGGAGGCGGGGCACACCGTCACCGTCCTCGACGACCTGTCGACCGGCTTCCGCGAGGGCGTCCCCCAGGGGGCGGAGTTCATCGAGGGCCGCGTCCAGGACGCGGGCAAGTGGCTGGACGCCTCCTACGACGGCGTGCTGCACTTCGCCGCGTTCTCCCAGGTCGGCGAGTCCGTCGTCGACCCCGAGAAGTACTGGGTCAACAACGTCGGCGGGACCACCGCCCTCCTCACCGCCATGCGCGACGCGGGCGTTCGCACCCTCGTCTTCTCCTCCACCGCCGCGACCTACGGTGAGCCCGTCTCCAGCCCCATCACGGAGACCGACCCCACCGCCCCCACCAACCCCTACGGCGCATCCAAGCTCGCCGTCGACCACATGATCAGCGGCGAGGCCCGGGCCCACGGGCTGGCCGCCGTCTCCCTCCGGTACTTCAACGTCGCCGGCGCCTACGGCAGTTGCGGCGAGCGCCACGCCCCCGAGTCGCACCTCATCCCGCTCGTGCTCCAGGTCGCACTGGGACAGCGCGAGTCGATCTCCGTGTACGGCGACGACTACCCGACCCCGGACGGCACCTGCGTACGCGACTACATCCACGTCGCCGACCTCGCGGAGGCCCACCTGCTGGCCCTGGAAGCGGCCACCACGGGCGACCACCTCATCTGCAACCTCGGCAACGGCAACGGCTTCTCCGTACGCGAAGTCATCGAGACCGTCCGCCAGGTCACCGGGCACCCGGTCCCCGAGACCGCCGCGCCCCGGCGCGCGGGCGACCCGGCCGTCCTGGTCGCCTCCGCCGCCACCGCCAGGGAGCGGCTCGGCTGGGCGCCGTCGCGCGCCGACCTGGCCGCCATCGTCGCCGACGCGTGGACGTTCGCCCGCCGAGAGGAGCCCACCGCACCATGACCGACAACACCGAGCTGACGGCTTCCTTCACCGAGCTGTACGGGACAGCGCCCGAAGGCATCTGGGCAGCGCCCGGACGGGTGAACCTGATCGGTGAGTACACCGACTTCAACGGCGGCTTCGTCATGCCGCTCGCCCTTCCGCACCACGCACGCGCCGCTGTCACCCGCCGGGCCGACGGACGGCTGCGCCTGCACTCCACCGACGTACCGGGCGGAGTCGTCTCCCTGCGCGTCGACGAGCTCGCCCCGCACTCCGGCCACGGCTGGGCCGCCTACCCGGCCGGTGTCGTGTGGGCGCTTCGCGAGGCCGGCCACGAGGTCACCGGCGCCGACATCCAGCTCACCTCCACCGTGCCAGTCGGCGCCGGCCTCTCCTCCTCGGCCGCCCTGGAGGTCGTCACCGCGCTCGCCCTGAACGACCTGTTCGAACTGGGCCTCAGCGCACCGGAGATCGCGGTGCTCGGCCAGCGTGCCGAGAACGACTTCGTCGGCGTGCCCTGCGGCGTCATGGACCAGATGGCCTCGGCCTGCTGCACCGAGGGCCACGCGCTGTACCTCGACACCCGCGACCTCAGCATGCGCCAGGTCCCCTTCGACCTCGCCGCACACGGGCTGCAACTGCTGGTCGTCGACACCCGCGTCAAGCACGCCCTCGGCGACGGGGCGTACGCGGAACGCCGGGCCGGCTGCGAGGCGGGAGCCCGGGCGCTCGGCATCGACACCCTGCGCGACCTCGCCCACGAGGACCTGGACGCGGCGCTCGCCACCCTGGCGGCCGGCGAGGACGAGTCGGTCGTGCGCTACGTCCGCCACGTCGTGAGCGACAACCACCGGGTGGAGCAGGTCATCGCGCTGCTCGACGCCGGGGACGTGCGCGCGGCGGGCCCGGTCCTCAACGCGGGCCACGTCTCGCTCCGCGACGACCTGCGGGTCTCCTGCCCGGAGCTGGACCTCGTCGTCTCCACGGCGGACACGGCCGGGGCGCTCGGGGCGCGGATGACCGGGGGCGGCTTCGGCGGCTCCGCGATCGTCCTGGTGGAGGAGGCGATGGCGGACACCGTCGCCAAGGCCGTGTCGGAGGCTTTCACCTCTGCCGGCTACGCCACCCCGGGAATCTTCCCCGCCGTTCCCTCCGCGGGCGGGCGGCGGGTCGCTCCAGCCGCTTGACCAGGATGAACTCGGCGATGCCGGGCGGGTAGTCGGGGACCTCCCCGACCACCTCGTACCCCTGCTTCCGGTAGAACGCGGGCGCCTGGAAGTCCCAGGTCTCCAACCGGGATCGGGTGCACGCCCGGTCGTCGCGGGCCAGGCGTTCCGCCTCGGCCAGCAACTGCGAGCCGAGGCCGAGCCCGCGGTGGCGGCCGTCCACCCAGAGCAGGTCCACATGGAGCCAGTAGGCCCAGGTCCGTCCGCTCAGTCCGCCGGCCAGGGCTCCCTGCTCGTCCAGGAGCCAGACCTCCAGGGGGATCTCGTGTTCGGCGGGGGTGGTGTGCAGGGCACGCAGCTCCGGTGAGCCGTCCCAGTTGTCGTCGTGCAGTCGACGGCCCAGCAGAATGCGACGTTCCTTGTCTACTTCTGTCTCAAGACGGAACATGAATCACACCCTAAACACCTTGAGCGATCAGTTCCGCGAATCCCCTCCCGCCGTGCACCGCCCCCCGTACGCTGATGCTCAGCACCGGTGGGGGCCGGTGCCGTTTCAGGGGACGAGACGGTCGGATGCGACGCCCGGGGCGGGTGACGGCCGGCACACGGCGGCGGCCGTGCGCCGGTGGTTCACCGGAGTGCTCCGGGCGCCGCATCCGCAGCGGTCCGTCCCCGTCGGGGTCGGCCATGGACGGGGGCGCCCCAGGAGCTCACACAGCATGGGGGTGTCTGTGGCGCGTATCCGGGTTCTGGTGGTCGACGACCACCGCATCTTTGCCGAGTCCCTCGCCGCGGCGCTCGCGGCCGAACCGGACGTCGACGTGTCGGCGGCGGGCAGCGGTCCCGCCGCGCTGCGCTGTCTGGAGCGCGCGGCCGCGGAGGGCCGCCGTTACGACGTGATGCTGGTCGACGCCGAACTGGGCATACCCGCCCCGGGCGGCGTCCGGACGACCCCCGCTCCGCGCGCCGAGGATGGCGGCGGTGGTGGCCAGGGTGACGGCATATCGCTGGTCGGCGGGTTGCGATCGACCCATCCGCAGATCCGCACGGTGGTGCTCGCCGAGAAGGACGACCCGCGCCGTGCCGCCGCGGCTCTGCAGGCGGGGGCCTCCGGCTGGGTCGCCAAGGACTGCTCCCTGCAGCGTCTGCTGACGGTCATACGCGGTGTGCTGCGGGACGAGACACATCTGCCGGCCGCCCTGCTGACCGGTGTCCTGCGTGAGCTCACCGCGGCGCGCAAGCACCGCACCGAGTCGGAGGAGCTGGTGGAGTCGCTGACTCCGCGCGAGCGTGAGGTGCTGCGCTGCATGGTGGCTGGGCTGGGCCGCAAGGCCGTGGCCGAGCGGCTCTTCCTGTCCCCGCACACGGTGCGCACGCACATGCAGAACGTGCTGGGGAAACTGGGCGTGCACTCGACCCTGGCCGCCGTGGCGCTGGCGAGACGGGCCGGGGTGGGCCCGGCCGCCCTAGCCGGGGACGTTGTCGAACGGGGCGGTCAACTGGCGTAGTAGTCCCGCGAGTTCGGACCGCTGCTGACGGGAGAGCTCGCCCAGGATTGCCCGCTCCTGGTCGAGCAGCCCGGCCAGCGACTGGTCGGCCTTGTCGCGGCCCCGGTCGGTCAGCCGCACGAGGACGCCACGGCGGTCGCTCGGGTCCGGCAGCCGCTCCACGAGGTTCTTCTTGGTCAGCCGGTCGATGCGGTTCGTCATCGTGCCCGAGGTGACCAGGGTCTGGGTGAGGAGCTGGCCGGGGGAGAGCTGGTACGGGGCGCCCGCGCGGCGCAGGGACGTCAGGACGTCGAATTCCCAGGGTTCCAGCTGGTGCTCGGCGAAGGCGATCCTGCGGGCCCGGTCCAGGTGACGGGCCAGGCGCGAGACGCGGCTCAGGACCTCGAGCGGTTCCACGTCGAGGTCCGGGCGCTCGCGGCGCCATGCAGCGACCAGCCGGTCGACCTCGTCCTCCATGTCGATCAGTGTAGAGGGTCCCTCGACATGAAGTCTCTTGAATTCAAGTGTCTTGACATCAAGAGATTGAGCTTGTGATCCTGACGCCATGACCTCGCCGACCTGGGATCCGCGGCAGTACCTCCGGCACGCGGACCACCGCACCCGCCCCTTCCACGACCTCCTGGCCCGCATCGGGTCCCTGCCGCATGAACCCGGACCCAGGATCGCCGACCTCGGATGCGGCGCCGGCAACGTCACCGCACTCCTCGCCGAACGCTGGCCCGGTGCCCGAGTCACGGGCTACGACAGCTCGCCCCGCATGCTCGAACGGGCCCGCGCCCACGCCGGTCCCCTCCTCGACTTCGCCGAGGCCGACGCCGGCACCTGGACACCCACCGAGGCCTACGACCTCATCGTCTCCAACGCCCTCCTCCAGTGGGTCCCCGGCCACACGGATCGATTCCCCCACTGGCTGGGCGCCCTCACCCCCGGCGGCACCCTCGCCTTCCAGGTCCCCGGCAACTTCGACGCCCCCAGCCACACCGTCATGCGCGAGCTCGCCGGTTCCCCCCGCTGGAACGACCGCCTCGGCGGCCTCCTGCGCCACGCCGACGCCGTACTCGCCCCCGCGGACTACCTCGACCACCTCGCCGCACCCGGCCGCACCGTTGACATCTGGGAGACCACCTACCTGCACCTCCTCCAGGGCGATGACCCCGTACTCGACTGGGTCAAGGGCACCGGCCTGCGCCCCGTCCTCGACGCCCTCGCCGACGACCCCGGGGCCCGGGACGCCTTCCTCACCGAGTACCGCGACCTGCTGCGCACCGCCTACCCGAGGGGCCCGCACGGCACGGTCTTCCCGTTCCGCCGGATCTTCGCCGTCGTCCGCACCGCCGGGTGAGTGAGCAGGCAGGGCGTCAAAGTGCGTCCAAGGCCTCCGCCGAGATGTCGACGTCGACCGAGAACGGAACACCCGTCTTGAGCCGGTCGTGATGGATTCCGGTCAGCGCGTACGCCTTCGTCACCGGATCCAGCTCGTACACCCGCACCACCGGGTGCTGGTCGCTTCCGGCCATCTCGACCAGCCAGAAGTGCTCGATTCCGGCGGTCGCGTACTTGTGCGGCTTGGTCTCGCGGTCGCGGGCCTCGGAGTCCGGTGAGACCACCTTCCAGCGGTAACCCACCCCTGACCGTGACCCACCCAGTACATCGAAGAGCAGAAACGCCCCCTCCGAACGTCAAAACGGAGGCGCAAAGAGCTCCGGCGCTGCGCGCCTCCGGTCTCGGGATGCGGTTCCCTCCCCGGCTGAAGCCGGGGATACCCACGCAAGATCAGGGATGGACGGGATTCTGTGCCCTGCCGACCACACTACGGCCGGTAATCCACAGGCGTCATCACAACGGGTGACGTGCCGGGAGAGGCGTGAGGGCTCAGTTCTTCCGGTGCCCGATCAGCCGCGGCTTCGGCTCCAGGTTCTCCAGCCCGTGCCACGCCAGGTTCACCAGGTGGGCCGCGACCTCGGCCTTGTTCGGCTTCCGCACGTCCAGCCACCACTGGCCGGTCAGCGCCACCATCCCGACCAGGGCCTGCGCGTACAGCGGCGCCAGCTTCGGGTCGAAGCCCCGGGCCTTGAACTCCAGGCCCAGGATGTCCTCGACCTGCGTGGCGATGTCACTGATCAGCGAGGCGAACGTGCCCGTGGACTGCGCGACCGGGGAGTCGCGGACCAGGATCCGGAAACCGTCCGTGTACCTCTCGATGTAGTCGAGCAGCGCGAACGCCGCCTGCTCCAGAAGTTCACGCGGATGACCGGCAGTGAGAGCCCCCGTCACCAGGTCCAGCAACTGGCGCATCTCACGGTCGACCACGACGGCGTACAGGCCCTCCTTACCGCCGAAGTGCTCGTACACCACCGGCTTGGAGACCCCGGCGCGCGCCGCGATCTCCTCCACCGAAGTGCCCTCGAACCCCTTGTCGGCGAACAGGGTGCGGCCGATGTCCAGAAGTTGCTCGCGGCGCTCCTTCCCCGTCATCCGGACCCTGCGGGTCCGCCGGGTGGGGGCAGGCATGCTCTTCTCGCCGCTGGTGCTTGAATCGGTCGCCACGTCGTCAATCATGCCGGGTCGGCGGCCGCGGGCTTGCGTCGGGAGGCGATACGTGAGGCATCCGGCCAGCGCACGTCGCGCGCCCAGCCCAGCTGCTCGAACCAGCGGATCAGCCGCGCACTGGAGTCGATCTGGCCGCGCAGCACCCCGTGACGCGCGCTCGTCGGGTCCGCGTGGTGCAGGTTGTGCCAGGACTCACCGCACGAGAGGACGGCCAGCCACCACACGTTCCCGGACCTGTCGCGGGACTTGAACGGCCGCTTGCCGACCGCGTGGCAGATCGAGTTGATCGACCACGTCACGTGGTGCAGGAGCGCGACCCGGACCAGCGAACCCCAGAAGAACGCCGTGAACGCACCCCACCACGACATGGTGACGAGGCCGCCCACCAGCGGCGGGATCGCCAGCGACAGGATCGTGAAACTCAGGAAGTGACGCGAGATCGCGCGGAGCGCCGGGTCCCGGACGAGGTCGGGGGCGTACTTCTGCTGCGGTGTCTGCTCCTCGTTGAACATCCAGCCGATGTGGGCCCACCACAGGCCCTTCATCAGCGCGGGCAGGTTCTCGCCGAACCTCCACGGCGAGTGCGGGTCGCCCTCGGCGTCGGAGAACCGGTGGTGCTTGCGGTGGTCGGCCACCCAGCGCACGAGCGGGCCCTCCACAGCCATCGAACCGGCGACGGCCATGGCGATGACGAGCGGACGCTTCGCCTTGAACGATCCGTGGGTGAAGTAGCGGTGGAAACCGATCGTCACACCGTGGCAGCCCCAGTAGTACATGGCGACCAGCAGGCCGAGGTCGAGCCAGCTGACACCGCGCCCCCAGGCCAGCGGCACCGCCGCGACCAGGGCCGCGAAGGGCACCACGATGAACAGGAGCAGCGCGATCTGCTCGACCGAACGCTTCTTGTCGCCGCCGAGCGTGGCGGAGGGGGTTGCGGTGTCGCCTGCCGCCGTCGGCAGGCCGTCGTCGATCACATCGGGGCTGGTGGGCATTGGGGAGTCCCCCGTGAGGTGAGGAAATATGACGGAATGAGCGGGCTACGCTTCCGTAACCTACGGCAACGTAAGTATGGCAGCGAAGAGGCCCGCGACACGAGAGCGCCGCCGTGGCAACCCTTGTGCGACAGGGCCCCCACTGTCGTGTACCCCCGATCGGGACCACCCCGCAGGGCAGCGAGCACGCCGAACGCCCGGACACCTATCCTGGGTGCGTCGGACAGCGCGGTCCGCACTCTGCATACCCGGGGCGAGCCGTCAGCGCCGCGAGCGTCCCGGACCCCCTGACAGACGTGCTCAACCACTGCAAGGAGCCGCACACTGTGAGCAGTGCCGACCAGACCCCTGCCGCCAACACCGAACTCCGCGCGGACATCCGCCGCCTCGGAGACCTCCTGGGCGAAACCCTCGTACGCCAGGAAGGCCAGGAGCTCCTCGACCTCGTCGAGCGCGTCCGCGCCCTGACCCGCACCGACGGCGAGGCCGCGGCCGAGCTTCTCGGCGACACGGACCTGGAGACCGCCGCACAGCTCGTGCGCGCCTTCTCCACCTACTTCCACCTCGCCAACGTCACCGAGCAGGTCCACCGCGCCCACGAGATGCGCGACCGCCGGGCCGCCGAGGGCGGACTCCTCGCCCGCACCGCAGACCGCCTCAAGGACGCCGACCCCGAACACCTGCGCCAGACGGTCAAGAACCTCAACGTACGGCCCGTCTTCACCGCGCACCCCACCGAAGCCGCCCGCCGCTCCGTGCTGAACAAGCTCCGCCGCATCGCCGAGCTCCTGGAGACCCCGGTCATCGAGGCCGACCGCAGGCGCCACGACCTCCGCCTCGCCGAGCACATCGACCTCATCTGGCAGACCGACGAGCTCCGCGTCGTGCGGCCCGAGCCCGCCGACGAGGCGCGCAACGCCATCTACTACCTCGACGAACTCCACGCCAACGCCGTCGGCGACGTCCTGGAGGACCTCGCCGCCGAACTGGAACGCGTCGGCGTCGAACTCCCCGCCGGCACCCGCCCTCTCACCTTCGGCACCTGGATCGGCGGCGACCGCGACGGCAACCCCAACGTGACGCCCGCCGTCACCTGGGACATCCTCATCCTCCAGCACGAGCACGGCATCACCGACGCCCTCGAGCTGGTCGACTACCTGCGCGGACTCCTCTCCAACTCCATCCGCTACACCGGAGCCACCGACGAGCTCCTCACCTCGCTCCAGACCGACCTGGAGCTGCTTCCCGAGATCAGCCCCCGCTACAAGAGGCTGAACGCCGAGGAGCCCTACCGGCTCAAGGCCACCTGCATCCGCCAGAAGCTCGTCAACACCCGCGAGCGCCTCGCCCACGGCACCCCGCACCGCCCCGGCTGCGACTACCTCGGCACCGCCGAGCTCATCGCCGACCTCGTGCTCATCCAGACCTCCCTGCGCGAACACCGCGGCGGACTCTTCGCCGACGGCCGCATGGACCGCACCATCCGCACGTTGTCCGCCTTCGGGCTCCAGCTCGCCACCATGGACGTACGCGAACACGCCGACGCCCACCACCACGCCCTCGGCCAGCTCTTCGACCGGCTCGGCGAGGAATCCTGGCGCTACGCCGACATGCCCCGCGAGTACCGGCAGAAGCTCCTCGCCAAGGAACTCCGCTCCCGCCGCCCCCTCGCACCCACCCCGGCCCCGCTCGACGCGGCCGGAGAGAAGACCCTCGGCGTCTTCCACACCATCAGCCACGCCTTCGAACGCTTCGGCCCCGAGGTCATCGAGTCCTACATCATCTCGATGTGCCAGGGCGCCGACGACGTCTTCGCCGCAGCCGTCCTCGCCCGTGAGGCCGGCCTCATCGACCTCCACAGCGGCTGGGCCAAGATCGGCATCGTGCCGCTCCTCGAGACCACCGACGAGCTCAAGGCCGCCGACGTCATCCTCGACGAGATGCTCGCCGACCCCTCCTACCGCCGGCTCGTCTCACTCCGCGGCGACGTCCAGGAGGTCATGCTCGGCTACTCCGACTCCTCCAAGTTCGGCGGCATCACCACCTCCCAGTGGGAGATCCACCGCGCCCAGCGCCGCCTGCGCGACGTCGCCCACCGCTACGGCGTACGCCTGCGCCTCTTCCACGGCCGCGGCGGCACCGTCGGCCGCGGCGGCGGCCCCTCGCACGACGCGATCCTCGCGCAGCCCTGGGGCACGCTGGAGGGCGAGATCAAGGTGACCGAGCAGGGCGAGGTCATCTCCGACAAGTACCTCATCCCCGCGCTCGCCCGCGCGAACCTTGAACTGACCGTCGCGGCCACCCTCCAGGCCTCGGCGCTCCACACCGCGCCCCGCCAGTCCGACGAGGCCCTCGCCCGCTGGGACGCGGCCATGGACACCGTCTCCGACGCCGCCCACCACGCCTACCGCAAGCTCGTCGAGGACCCGGACCTGCCCGCGTACTTCCTCGCCTCCACCCCGGTGGACCAGCTCGCCGACCTGCACCTGGGATCGCGGCCCTCCCGCCGCCCCGGCTCGGGCGTCTCGCTCGACGGTCTGCGCGCCATCCCGTGGGTCTTCGGCTGGACCCAGTCACGGCAGATCGTCCCCGGCTGGTTCGGCGTCGGCTCCGGCCTCAAGGCACTGCGCGAGAGCGGCCTCGACACCGTCCTGGACGAAATGCACGAACAGTGGCACTTCTTCCAGAACTTCCTCTCCAACGTCGAGATGACCCTCGCCAAGACCGACCTGCGCATCGCCCGGCACTACGTCGACACCCTCGTGCCCGACGAGCTCAAGCACGTCTTCGACGTCATCCAGGCCGAGCACGAACTCACCGTGAGCGAAGTCCTCAAGGTCACCGGCGGCAAGGAACTCCTCGACACCAGCCCGGTGCTCCAGCAGACCTTCGCCATCCGCGACGCCTACCTGGACCCGATCTCCTACCTCCAGGTATCGCTCCTCGCCCGCCAGCGCCAGGCCGCCGAACGCGGCGAGGAAGCCGACCCGCTGCTCGCCCGCGCCCTGCTGCTCACCGTCAACGGCGTCGCCGCGGGCCTGCGCAACACCGGCTGACCCCACTCCCGGAGAACCGAGCGGGTGCGGCCCTCAGAGGGCGACGAACGTCGCCGTCAGCAGGGCCGCACCCGCGATCCCCGTGACCCAGGCCGTCCGCGTCATCCGCAGACCGCCACCGATCAACAGGGCCGACAGCAACAACGCGCCGCCGAACGGCATCCAGGCATGCAGAAAGCCGGGCACCCCCGTCCGCACGACGGCATCCGTACCCGGCTTCACCACCACGGGGAAACGGTCGCCCTTGCGCACCCCGACCGACTTCTCGATCGTCACCGGGCCACGCTTCTGCGAATCCGCGTCCGGTGAGAACGACCCCGCGCACACGTCCTCACCGCACCCCGTCACCACCACCGTCCCGTGCTCACGACCCTTGGCCAGGACTATGTGGTGCGCGATGTTCCACGACGACCACACGCCCGCGACCAGGAGCAACAGGACGACACAGCCCGCGGCGAACGAACGGCCGTGGGCCAGCAGCCGGGTGGAGGAACTCCGCTTCATGGAGGCAGATCCTTGGGCAGAGCCCCGCCCAAGGTCAACCTGCGGCCGAAAAAGGACCGGGTAGCACCACGAATGTCAGGAGTTGTACGCGGACTGAGCCCGCTCCAGCCCCTCCGCCAGCAACGACTCCACCGCATCCGCCGACCGGTCCACCAGGAACGCCAGCTCCTTGCGCTCCGTCGACGAGAAGTCCTTCAGCACGAAGTCCGCCACCTGCATCCGGCCCGGCGGCCGGCCGATCCCGAACCGCACCCGGTGGTAGTCCGGTCCCATCGACTTCGTCATCGACTTCAGCCCGTTGTGCCCGTTGTCCCCACCACCGAGCTTCAGCCGCAACAGCCCGAAATCGACGTCCAGCTCGTCATGCACCGCCACGACGTGATCCAAGGGCACCTTGTAGAAATCACGCAACGCCGTCACCGGCCCACCCGACAGATTCATGTACGACATCGGCTTCGCCAGCACCACCCGCCGGCTCGCCGGACCAGGCGGCCCGATCCGCCCCTCCAGCACCTGCGCCTGCGCCTTCTGCGCCCGCTTGAACTTCCCGCCGATCCGCTCCGCCAGCAGATCAGCCACCATGAAACCGACGTTATGGCGATTCGCCGCATAGTCGGGGCCGGGATTGCCGAGGCCCACGATCAGCCACGGGTCGGTGGGATCGGACATCACAGCTCGCTCTCCTCGCGGTGCGCATACGCCGGTCGACACGGCTTCGGTACAGGGAAACGGGGTGGCGGCACCCCCGGAAGGGAACCGCCACCCCGTCAGTCAAGCAGGTGGGGCGAGGCTCAGGCCTCGGCAGCCGCATCCTCGGTGCCCTCGGCGGCCGGCTCCTCGGCCTGCGCGGCGACGACCTGAAGGACGACCGCGTCCTCGTCGCCGGCCAGCACCGAACCCTTGGGGAGCGGGATGTCCTTCGCGAGGATCGAGTCACCGGCGTCCAGGCCCGCCACGGAGACCGTGACCGACTCGGGGATGTGGGTGGCCTCGGCCTCGACGAGCAGCGTGTTCTGCACGAACTCGAGCAGGTTGGCGCCCGGGGCGAGCTCGCCGTCGGCGTGCACCGCGATCTCGACGTTGACCTTCTCGCCGCGCTTCACGGTCAGCAGGTCGACGTGCTCGATGTTTCCCTTGATGGCGTTGCGCTGCACGGCCTTCGGGATCACCAGGGCGTCCTTGCCGTCGATCTCCAGACCGATCAGGACGTTGGCGGTACGCAGCGCCAGAAGCAGCTCGTGGCCCGGCAGGTTGATGTGGACCGGCTCAGCACCGTGGCCGTAGACGACCCCGGGAACCAGGTTGGCGCGACGGGTGCGACGGGCAGCGCCCTTGCCGAACTCCGTACGGACCGTTGCGTCGAGCTTGATCTCAGCCATGCTGCACTCCTCGTAGGTGACGAAAAAACGATGGTCACCCGGCCCACGACAGGCCTGCTACGAAGAGCGCGTCGATAACGGACCACCGGCCCATGTCCGAGAACATGAGAACGGCCTCCCTCGCCGAGCAACTCCATGAGTCTACCCGGCCGGGAGGCCGCACCCAAAGTGGATCAAGTGGTCACCCGAAGGCGGTCACTCGTTCTCCTCGAAGAGGCTCGTCACCGAACCGTCCTCGAACACCTCACGCACCGCACGCGCGATCGTCGGCGCGATCGACAGCACCGTGATCTTGTCGATCTCCAGCTCACCCGGGGTCGGCAGCGTGTCCGTGAACACGAACTCGCTGACCTTCGAGTTCTTCAGACGGTCTGCCGCGGGCCCCGACAGCACACCGTGCGTCGCCGTCACTATGACGTCCTCCGCACCGTGCGCGAACAGCGCGTCCGCCGCCGCACAGATCGTGCCACCCGTGTCGATCATGTCGTCGACCAGCACACACACCCGGCCCTCTACATTGCCCACGACCTCATGGACGCTGACCTGGTTCGGCACGTCCTTGTCGCGGCGCTTGTGCACGATCGCCAGCGGCGCGTCCAGCCGGTCGCACCAGCGGTCCGCGACCCGCACACGGCCGGCGTCCGGCGACACGATCGTCAGCTTCGACCGGTCCACCTTCGCGCCCACGTAGTCCGCCAGGATCGGCAGCGCGAACAGATGGTCCACCGGGCCGTCGAAGAAGCCCTGGATCTGGTCGGTGTGCAGATCGACGGTGAGGATACGGTCCGCACCCGCCGTCTTCATCAGGTCCGCGACCAGACGCGCCGAGATCGGCTCACGGCCACGGTGCTTCTTGTCCTGCCGGGCGTACCCGTAGAACGGCACGATCACCGTGATGGACCGTGCCGACGCGCGCTTCAGCGCGTCCAGCATGATCAGCTGCTCCATGATCCACTTGTTGATCGGAGCCGTGTGGCTCTGGATCAGGAAGCAGTCGGCCCCACGGGCCGACTCCTGGAAACGCACGTAGATCTCACCGTTGGCGAAATCGAAGGCCTTCGTCGGCACGAGACCGACACCCAGTTGGTGTGCGACCTCCTCGGCCAGCTCGGGGTGGGCGCGGCCGGAGAAGAGCATCAGCTTCTTCTCGCCGGTCGTCTTGATCCCGGTCACAGCACAGTCTCCTCAGACGTGTATCTGGCACAGCGCGCATGTGTCCCGATGTGCGACGAGCCAGCCGAAATGGGTGAGCATCTATCACGGTACGCCAGCCATGGGCGCACCTGTTTCCGGTCAGCTTTCGGCGTCGGACTCCGCCGCGGCGGCCTGGGCCGCCTTGGCCGCCGCGCTCCCAGGACGCTTCCGGGCGACCCAGCCCTCGATATTCCGCTGCTGGCCCCGGGCGACGGCCAGCGAACCGGACGGCACGTCCTTGGTGATGACCGAACCGGCCGCCGTGTAAACGCCGTCCCCGACCGTGACGGGCGCCACAAACATATTGTCCGACCCCGTCCGGCAATGGGACCCGATCGTCGTGTGGTGCTTGGCCACCCCGTCGTAGTTCACGAACACGCTGGCCGCACCGATGTTGGTGTGGTCACCGATCGTCGCGTCACCGACGTAACTCAGGTGCGGCACCTTCGTGCCCTCGCCGATCGTCGCGTTCTTCATCTCGACGTACGCACCCGCCTTGGACTTCGCGCCCATCCGTGTACCCGGCCGCAGATACGCGAACGGACCGACCGTCGCACCCGGACCCACCACGGCCCCGTCCGCCACCGTGTTGTCCACCCGCGCGCCCGCGTGCACGACCGTGTCCTTCAGCCGCGAATTCGGACCCACCTCGGCGTCCTCCGCCAGATGCGTCGTGCCCAGCAACTGCGTACCCGGGTGCACGATCGCGTCCCGCTCGTAGGTCACCGTCGCGTCGATCAGCGTCGACGCCGGCTCCACGACCGTCACGCCCGCCAGCATCGCGCGCTCCAGCAGGCGCTCGTTGAGCAGTTGCCTCGCCTCGGCCAGCTGGAGCCGGTTGTTGATGCCGAGGATCTCCCGGTGGTCACCCGTCACCGAGGCCCCCACGCGGTGACCCGCCTCCCGCAGGATCGACAGCACATCGGTGAGGTACTCCTCGCCCTGGCTGTTGTCCGTGCGCACCTTGCCCAGCGCCTCGCTCAGCAGGCGGCCGTCGAACGCGAAGACCCCGGAGTTGATCTCCCGGATCGCGCGCTGCGCGTCGGTCGCGTCCTTGTGCTCGACGATCTGCGTGACCGCTCCGGTGGCCGCGTCGCGGACGATCCGGCCGTAGCCGGTCGAGTCCGGGACCTCGGCGGTCAGCACGGTCACCGCGTTGGCGTCGGCGGCGTGCGTGGCGGCCAGCACGGAGAGGGTCTCGCCCGACAGCAGCGGGGTGTCGCCGCAGAGGACGATCACGGTGCCGTCGACGGTGCCGCCGAGCTCCTCGAGCCCCATGCGGACCGCGTGGCCGGTGCCGTTCTGCTCGGCCTGGTGGGCGGTGCGTACCGGGGTCCCGCCTGCGGAGAGGTGCGCGGTGACCTGCTCACCGGCGTGGCCCACGACCACGACGAGGTGCTTGGGGTTCAGCTGACGGGCGGCGGCGACGACATGTCCGACGAGAGAGCGTCCGGAGATCTCGTGCAGGACCTTGGGAGTCTTCGACTTCATGCGGGTGCCCTCACCCGCTGCGAGGACGACGACGGCCAGGCTGTTGGCGCTCACGGATGTGCCCTTCGGCTTCGGATGACGGACATCCGCAGGATACCGGGGGCGCATATGACCGAAACGAGCGCGGGCCCCGACCGGTGAGGTCGGGGCCCGATGCGTGGGCTCCGCCGGCTGGATTCGAACCAGCGTCTCAAGGCTCCAAAGGCCTGCGGGATGCCGCTACCCCACGGCGGATCACTGCGTCAGACCCTACCTGAGGTGGAGTTGGGCCTGTTCCACGATTCCGTGCCACCAGCCTTCAACTCGACGGTACAACTCCACACCTTGGGAAACACGGATCACCAGACACCCATGGTAGGACTCGCCGGTGTTCTTCCGTGCGGTTCTGGGGTTGTGCTTCTTCAACGTTGTCTTCTGGAGGGCGGAGGCTTCGATGCCCACAAGCTCCGCCCAGTAGCGTTCCGCAGCCACGACGTCTGCCGTCTGGTGGATCATGACCCGGAAACTGATGCGGTCGCGTGTGACCCCCACCGCGGCCAACCAGGCCAGGTAGGTCCCGATCATGCCCGGATCGCTGTTGACGAACGTGAGGTTCTCTCGGCGGTCGTACGGCTTGTCCTTCGTTCCCTCGGCCCAATAGAGGCCCACGCCGATCAGAAGGAGCTCTCGGTCGGTGAGGTCTCCGATCTCAGCCTTTGCCGTGGTTTTCGTCCGCTGTCGTTCGTGGTCGCGCACGGCCAGTTCGTGATCCCAGCGCATGCGCCCGGCGAGCTTTGCCTGTTCGACGGCGCTTCGGCTGCGCTCCGGCCTCGGCAGGTCCCGTACCCACAGTGAGATCGAACTCTTCGAGCACCCCAGCTCTACCTGAATCCGGTCGTAGGTCAGGCCCTGGAGTCGCAGCTCCCGGGCCCTCGCGCGCAGGTCGTCCTTCGCGCGCGGGCGCTTCGTCCACTCCGGCGCCGGTTCGCCCTCCAGCAGGCGGTTGAGGATGTCGTTGTTGTCGACGAGCAGCCGGTCGCGGATCTGGCGGCGGCTGAGCCCCTCCCGCCGCAGCGCGACGGCTTGCTCCCGCAGTCCCTCGAAGTCCGCGTATTTGCCTCTGGCATGTGTCATACGAACAGAGTCGTCCGGAATACGGACGTCCGGCACGGAAGGGGCCCCAGTTCACCGGATCGTGGGATGTGTCTGTTTTGGCGGTACGACCAGTGACTTTCCGTGCTCGCGGAGTCTCCGGAAAATGAGATGCGGCCGCCCGTACGCTGGATGCCATGACCGTAACGGGGGCAGACCTGGGAGCGGCGGGTCCGACCACCCGCGGTTACTGGTGGTGGGAGCGGCGGCGCAGTGTCGCCCTGGATGTGGGACTCGCGCTGGTTTCGGCGCTGGAGTGCGCGCTGGAGGGGGTGTCGTTCGCCGGGGACACCGGACTGCCGGTGCCGCTGGGGGTGCTGTTCGGTCTGCTGGCCGGGTCGGTGCTGGTGCTGCGCAGGCGGTGGCCGATCGCGGTGGTGCTGGTGTCGATCGCGACGACGCCCGCCGAGATGGGCTTCCTGATGGCGATCGTCGGGCTCTACACGCTGGCGGCCTCGGACGTGCCGCGCAGGATCACGGTCGTGCTGACGGGGATGACGCTGGTCGGCACCTTCATCGTGTCGTACGTGCGGCTGCGGCAGACGGTGGACGCCGACGCGGACTTCGGGCCGGGGGTCTGGCACGTCCCGGTGGTGTCCTTGTTCATGTCGCTGGGGCTGACGGCGCCCTCGGTGCTGTTCGGTCTGTACATCGGAGCGAGGCGCCGGCTGATGGAGAGCCTGCGGGAGCGCGCCGACTCGCTGGAGCGGGAGCTGTCGCTGCTGGCGGACCGGGCCGAGGAGCGGGCGGAGTGGGCGCGTACGGAGGAGCGGACCCGGATCGCCCGGGAGATGCATGACGTGGTCGCGCACCGGGTGAGCCTGATGGTGGTGCACGCGGCGGCGTTGCAGGCGGTGGCGCCGAAGGATCCGGCGAAGGCGGTGCGTAACGCGGCGCTGGTGGGTGACATGGGCCGGCAGGCGCTGACGGAGTTGCGGGAGATGCTCGGCGTGCTGCGGAGCGGCGACGCGCTGGTCGCACCGCCGGTGGGGATCGTGCCGCTGGCTTCGGTGGGGCGGGCGGCGGCGGCCGCTGCGGCGGTCGTGGTGGAGGAGGGGCCGCGGTTGTGCGAGGTGGAGGCGCTGGTGGCGCAGTCGCGTGAGGCGGGGATGACGGTGGAGCTGTCGGTGGAGGGGGAGCTGCGTCCGTATGCGCCGGAGGTGGAGCAGACGGCGTACCGGGTGGTGCAGGAGGCGCTGACGAACGTGCACAAGCATGCGGCGGGTGCGAGGACGTGGGTGCGGCTCGCGCATCGGGGCGGGGAGGTGGCGATGCAGGTGGAGAACGGCCCGTCGGACGGGGCGGCGGCGGATGCGGGGCTGCCGAGCGGGGGCAACGGTCTGGTGGGGATGCGGGAGCGGGTGCTCGGGCTGGGGGGTGTGTTCGTGTCGGGGCCGACGGACTCGGGTGGTTTCCGGGTTTCGGCGGTGCTGCCGGACGCCGGGGCGGCGTGAGGCGGGACTTCGGCCGGGGCCGGAGGGCTCTGCTCAGCCGGAGGTGAGGCGGGTGGGCTGTGCGCCGGTCATGAGGGCTTCCAGGGCCCGGTCGATGTCGGAGCCGAGGTACCAGTCGCCGGTGTGGTCGACGGAGTAGACGCGTCCTTCGCTGTCGATGGCGAGGACCGCTTGGCCGTCGCCTTCTTCGCCGAGGGGTGCGACTTCGGTCTCCAGTGCGCGGCCGAGGTCGCCGAGGGTGCGTGCCAGGTGGAGTCCGTTGAGCGGGTCGATGACCACGGTGGTGGTGGCGATCTGGCGGCCGGGGGCGATCGCTTTGATGCGGAGGCCGCCGAATTCGGCCCAGGCTTCGACGGCGGCGGGGAAGACGGCGTGCTGGTGTCCGGCGGGGGAGGAGTGGGAGCGGAGGGCGTCCGCCCATTCCTCGGCCTGCCGGATGTCCCAGCGTCCGGGTTCCCATCCGGCGTTGCGGAGTGCCGCGTCGACGTTGAGCGAGAAGCGGGTGGTGGAGGTGTGGTGCGGTTGGGCGGGTAGCCCGGTTCGGTCGTGCATGGTGGTGTGTTCAGCCCTTCTCGGCCGTGGTCGCCGTGCCCGTGCCGGCGAGGTCGACGGGGCGCACACCGAAGTGGGCGAGCATCGCCGTGCAGGAGCGGCAGGGGGGTGCGTAGCTGCCGTGGAGGGGGTCGCCGTCCTCGCGGATGCGGCGGGCCGTGAGCCGGGCGTGTTTGAGTGCGCGGCGGGCTTCGCCGTTGGTGAGGGGCTTGCGCTGGGCTCTTTTGGAGCGGTTCTCGTCGGCGGCGTTGAGCTGCCGTGACAGGAGTATGGCTTCGGGGCAGCGTCCGGTGAAGCGTTCGCGCTGGTTGCTGGTGAGGGCGTCGAGGAAGTCCTGTACGAGTGGGTGGAGGGCCGGTGGCTGGTCGCCCTTGCCCGCGGTGCAGGTGAGGGTTTCTCCGCGTACGGACAGGGCTGCGGCCACCGCGGGCAGGATGCCGTCGCGGCGGTGCTGGAGTCGGGGTGCGCGGCTGGGTTCGGTGGTGCTCCAACTGAGTCGCGGATCTCCGGATGTGACTGTTTGTGCTGTGTGCATGACGATCGTGTCCCTCCCGTGCAATCCCCCGAGTTGCGGGGGACAGCCTGCCAAACGTGCAGGGTGGTGGGGAAGCTGGGGCGGGGAAACGTGTCTGCGTGTCGCGGCTCGGTGGCCGTGTTGTCGCGTGTCCGTCACGCGGCGGTGACGTTCGGTGAGTGGGGGTGCGGGGGCGGGGGGCCTTGTTGCGTCACGGCATAGGCTGTGCGGAACACCGGACGCAGCAGGGGGCAACCGCCATGACGACAGGTCGGCTCGGGCAGCAAGCCGCGCCACCGAATGCGGCTTATGCGGGGCAGGTCGTTCACTTCCCGGATCCTGTCCGGGCGTCGCGCCATCCCAGGGGTGTCCGCGTGGACGGGGACGGCTATCCGGTGCTTTCGCCGTATGCGCGTGCGGCCGCGGAGATCGCGGATCCGCCCCCGGGGTTCGGTGTCGACGAGCTGCGGCTGACGGATTACGTGTCGGCGAACGCGGCGTCGGCGGCGAGCGGTCACGAGTTGTGGGACACCATTCCGGCCGTGGCGACTCCGCACGGCTGGACGTGGCATCACGTGGCGGGTGGCCGGCGGTTGGAGCTGGTGCCGATCGAGGTGAAGGCGCTGTTGCGTCATCACGGCGGCCTGGCGACGACTTCGGTGGACCAGGGCCGCCGGGGTACGCGGCCGCTGCAGGAGACGCGTCCCGCTCATTTCCGGCTTCCCAAGGGCTCGGTTTCGGTGGGTGAGCAGCAGATCCTGGGTGTCGAGGAGGATCTGGGCTACCGGCTGCCGGGTGCGTACCGATCGTTCCTGAAGGCTGCCGGGGGTTCGGCCCCGGTGGGTGCGGCGCTGGACGCGGAGCTGGGTCTTCTCGTGGACCAGCCGTTCTTCACGGTGCGCGAGGAGGCGGCCGTGAACGACCTGGTGTACGTCAACAAGTGTCTGCGGGACCACTTCACGAAGGATTTCCTGGGCGTGGGTTTCGTCCAGGGCGGAATCCTGGCGGTGAAGGTGCGTGGCACCGGTGTGGGGTCCGTGTGGTTCTGCCCGTACGACGATGCGCGGGATCAGGACGGCTGGGGTGTGCAGGAGCGGGTGGACCGGCTCCTGCTGCCGTGCGGTGAGGACTTCGACGCCTTCCTCCAGCGTCTCGCGGGAAATCCGCCGGAGTTGGAGACGGTGGCGAACCTGATGGTGGACGGCGGCTTCGCGCGGGCCGTCCCGGTGGAGGGGTGAGCGCGGTGGTGACGTTCGCGCAGGCGCAGGAGCGTGCGGATGAGTGGGTCAACGGTGATGTGCCCGCGTATCAGCACCGTGAGGTCCGGGTCCGTGAGTTCGAGCTGGGTTTCGTGGTGTGGGCCGAGGACCGGGCCGAGGGGCCTGTGTCGGACGGTGGCCGTCAGCGGCTGGTGATCGCCCGGGACAGTGGTGAGGCCACGTTGTGGCCGGGGCTGCCCGTGGGCGAGGTGATACGGCGTTACGAGGAGGAGTACGGGGTCCCGGCCGGGGTGCGGGATGTCCCGGAGCCGCCGCAGCGTATCGATCTCAATCAGACGTCGTTCCTGCTGAGCCCGCCGGAGTGGTTGCAGGAGGCGGCGGACAAGCTGGGGATTCCGGACCGGCGGGCGGAGTCGGAGGGGCCGTCGCCGGCTGCTCCGGCGGCCGCCGGTGGCGAGGACGACCACGAGCCGACGGCTTCGGACGGTGTGCCGGTCGCGGGTACTCCGTGGGCGGGTACGGACACGAACGCGCATGCCGGCGGGGGAGGCGTGCCGTTGCCCGCGACGGTGTTCGCGCCGCCGTTGTCGGGTTCGGACGACGACGGGGCCCCGCCTCCGGTCGTCTCCGCGGAGGCGCCCACGGCGCTGATGTCCGGGGGCAGCAGGCTGCCGGCGACCGCTGTGGTCCCGGGGCTGGATCCGCAGGCTCCGCCGCCGGGTCCGGCCGGGCCCGCTGCTCCTGCGGCTCCGGGCGCGGGGGACATCGCGGACGCCGCGACGAGCAAGGCCGTGGTCCCGCCGAGGGGTGCGCGGGGTGCGGGGCCGACGACTCCGCCGCCGCCCGGGGCGCCTGGGACGCCCGGGGTACGGCCGGGTGCGACTCCGCCGCCGGGTGCCCCCGGCGGGCCGGCGGGCGGTTACGCACCGACGCAACTGGTCTCGCAGCTCGGCCCTCCCGGTGCGACGCCGCCTCCGGGTGGCGGGGTGCACCATGCCGCGACGATGCTGGCGGGCCCCGGTGCGCCGCAGCCTCCAGGTCCTCCCGGTCCGCCGGGGGCGGTGGCTCCTCCCGGTGCGCCGGGTCCGCACACCCCGCCGCCGCCCGGGGCGTACGGCTATCCGCAGCAGCCGCCGGGTCAGCCGATGGTCGGTCCGGGCTACCAGGCCGTGCTGAGGTTCCGTGCGGCCGACGGCAGCGAGCAGCAGCTGATCCGGCGTTCGGCGCCGGGTACTCCGCATCCGGAATGGCAGATGCTGCACGAGCTGCGGGGGATGAACGTGCCGCCGCAGCAGGTCATCGAGCTGCACACGGAGCTGGAGTCGTGTGAGCTGCCGGGTGGTTACTGCGCGCGGATGATCCGTGAGACGTGGCCGCAGGTGCGGATCACGAGCGTGGCTCCGTACGGCACCGATCATGCGAGCCGGCAGCAGGGGATGCAGCATCTGCTGACGCATCAGGGCGAGTTGCACCAGGTGGCGGACGGGCCCTCGCGGCCTGCCCCGGTGCGGGCGCCGTTGCCGCAGGTGCCGCCGGCCATGGTGTTGCCGCCGGAGGCGCTGGCCGAGGAGCTGCACGGGGCGTTCGGACCCGGTGTGCTCCGGTTCGACCAGCGTGCGGTGTCCCGTCAGGGTGTGCCGGACGTGGTGGCGCGGACGCTGGTCTGGGCGGGGCTGCCGGCGGACTTCGGGCCGTTCTTCTGGGCGCAGCCGGGTCATCCCGTGGTGCCGACGCTGGCGGAGCTCGCGGCGCAGCGGCAGGTGCCGGCTGCGCCGGACGCGGCTTCGTACCTGGTGATGGGTTCGGACTTCGGCCGGGCGATCTGCGTGCAGTACGGCACGGCGAACATCGTGGCCGTTCCGGTGGAGGCGGATCCGGGTGGCCGGCCGGTGCCGCCGCAGTTCGTGAACACGGGGCTGCCGGAGTTCGTGCGGTCGATGGCGCTGCTGGGGCGGATGTGGCGGCTGCGGTTTGGCCTGAATCCGGAGCAGGCGGGCCGCTGGACGGTCGATTTCCAGGCGCAGTTGGTGGCGCTGGATCCGGCGGCGCTGGCGTCGCCGGAGAGCTGGTGGTCGGTCCTGCTGGAGCAGATGTGGGACGGCCTGCTGTGATCTGATCGGTTCTGGTCTGTTGTGCACGCGAGGCGTCCGGCCCCTGTCGGGGACGGGCGCCTTTCGTGTGCGCTTTGTGATGTCGGCCGCTTCCGTCCTGAATGCAACTGATCGATTCCGACTTCCGGGCTAATTGCCGCATCCTTGGCGTATTGCTACATGGTCGGGGAGTTCGGAGAGCGGGAAGAGGGCTTCAGGGATGAGTGGTGGACCGGTGTCCGCGCACGGTTTTGTCGGCGTACGGGGGCGTGGCTACAGCCCTGAGCAGGTGGACCGGGCGGTGGCCTCGCTGTCGGCGGAGCGGGACGCGGCCCTGGACCGGATCTCGCGGCTGACCGGACTCGCGGAGGAACTGGCCGCCGAGTCGGCCCGGCTCGGTGAGGCGGTGGCCGCGCTGGCGCCGCAGACGTACGTGTCGCTGGGGGAGCGGGCGCAGCGGATCCTGGCCCTGGCGGAGGCCGAGGCGGAGGCGGCCCGGGGTGCGGCGCTGGAGGAGGCGCAGGCGCTGCGGGACGCGGCGGACGAGGCGGGCCGGGTGGCCCGTGAGGCGGCGCGCGAGCGGTCGGGTGAGGTGCGGGCGGCGGCGGACGCGCTCGCGGAGGAGGAACTCGCCAGGGCCCGGGGTGACGCCGAGTCGTTGGTGGAGGACGCGCGCCGGGAGGCCGGTGAGGTGCGTGGAACGGCGGAGGCGGAGATGGCGGAGACGTGTCGCCGTACAGCCGGTGTGCTGTCGCACCAGGAGCAGGAGCACGTCGAGCGGGGCAAGGCGATGGACGCGGAGATCGCCGCCGCGGAGGCCGCGGCGGCGCAGCGTGAGGCCGAGCTGACGGCTCGTGGGGAGGCGCTGCTGGCTCAGGGGCGGCGGCGGTCGGCGGAGTCGGAGGAGGCGGCCCGGCACGGTCAGGAGGACGCGGAGGCGCGCGCTGCGGAGCTGCTGGCGGAGGCACGGAGAGCCCAGGAGCGGGTGGAGCGGGAGACGGACCGGATCCTGCGGGAACACCTGGAGAGCCGCGAGGAACTGCAGGCGCACATGACGCACGTGCGTAATTCGCTGGCGGCGCTGACGGGGCGCGTGACGGCGGGCCCGGCAGAGGACTGACGCCGGGACCGGCACAGGACTGATGCCCGGCCCGGCGCGGGGGCGTGCCGGGCCGGGGCCTTCACCTGCGCCCGGCCGGCGGGGCTCCGGCGAGGATCCAGGGCTCGATCGCCTCGTAGCGGCGGCGCTGTGCGGGCGCCGGTGAACACGTGGTCGACCGCGGTGTCGACGGCCCTTCGACGCGGGCCGAGGCGTGAGGCCCCTACCCGGGTCCCGTCTTCGAGGCCCGGACCCCTAGGGGGAGCTCCGTGATCCGACCCAGGGGTCGTTCCTCCCGCCGGAGGACGAGAGGGACGGACCCCGTTCCTTAACGTGTTCTTACATCGCTGATGTGGCCCGCCGCAGGGGGAGGGGTGGGGAAAACCCCACGCGAAGACTGCGCCGGGCACCAGGGCGCGCGAGGCCCCCGCACACCAGACTCGACGCGTACACCGAGACGTCCAGGCATTGACCGACATAGGAGAGAAACCGTGACAACGGCTGTGACCATTCCCAGGCACGGGGACACCGGAGGGCGTACGGCCGTCGCCGCGCGGGCGCGGCAGGTCGTCAAGGCGTACGGGGCGGGGGAGACCAGGGTGGTGGCCCTCGACCACGTCGACGTGGACATCGCCCGTGGGCAGTTCACCGCGATCATGGGCCCGTCCGGGTCGGGCAAGTCGACGCTGATGCACTGCCTCGCGGGCCTGGACACGGTGACCTCGGGTCAGATCCACCTGGCCGACACCGAGATCACCGGCCTCAAGGACAAGAAGCTCACCCAGCTGCGCCGGGACCGGATCGGGTTCATCTTCCAGGCGTTCAACCTGCTCCCGACGCTCAACGCGATCGAGAACATCACGCTGCCGATGGACATCGCGGGCCGCAAGCCGGACGCCGCCTGGCTGCGGCAGGTCGTGGAGACCGTCGGTCTCGCCGACCGCCTGAAGCACCGGCCCACTCAGCTCTCCGGCGGTCAGCAGCAGCGCGTCGCGGTCGCCAGGGCGCTCGCCGCCCGTCCCGAGATCATCTTCGGGGACGAGCCGACCGGGAACCTGGACTCGCGGGCCGGCGCCGAGGTGCTGTCGTTCCTGCGCAAGTCCGTGGACGAGCTCGGCCAGACCATCGTCATGGTCACCCACGACCCGGTGGCCGCCTCCTACGCGGACCGGGTGCTGTACCTCGCCGACGGTTCGATCGTCGACGAGATGCAGAACCCCACGGCCGAGCAGGTCCTCGACCGTATGAAGGACTTCGACGCGCGCGGGCGGACGTCATGACCGTGTGGAAGACCTCGATGCGCAACTTCCTGGCGCACAAGGGTCGGATGGCGCTGTCCGCCGTCGCGGTCCTGCTGTCGGTGGCGTTCGTGTGCGGCACGCTCGTCTTCACCGACACCATGAACACCACCTTCGACAAGCTCTTCGCCGCGACCTCCGCCGACGTGACGGTCAGCCCCAAGGCGGCCGGCGGCGCCGACGACATCCCGGAGAACGGCAAGCCCGCGGCGCTGCCGGAGTCCGTCGTGGCCGAGGTCGCCGGCGCCGACGGGGTGAAGAAGGCCGAGGGCGCGGTCACGAGCATGGCCGTCACGCTCGTCGACAGCCATGACAAGAATCTCGGTTCGGACACCGGCGCCCCGACCATCGCGGGCAACTGGACCGACAACGACCTGCGGTCCATGGAGATCACCTCCGGTCACGCCCCGCGCGGCCCCACCGAGGCGATGATCGACGCGGACACGGCCGAGAAGCACCACCTGAAGCTCGGCGACGAGGTGCGCACCATCGCCGTCACCGGTGACATCCGGGCGAAGATCACCGGAATCGCCTCGTTCACCGTCACCAACCCCGGTGCGGCCGTCGTCTACCTCGACACGGCCACCGCCCAGGAGAAGCTGCTGGGCGCCGCCGGCGTCTTCACACACGTCTCGGTCACCGCAGAACCCGGTGTGAGTGACACGCAGTTGAAGCGGAACGTCGCCACGGTCCTGGGCGACGCGGGGACGTACAAGCTGCAGACCCAGAAGGAGAGCGCGGCGGCCAACAAGGACTCCATGGGTTCCTTCCTGGACGTCATGAAGTACGCGATGCTCGGGTTCGCCGGGATCGCGTTCCTCGTCGGCATCTTCCTGATCGTCAACACCTTCTCGATGCTGGTCGCCCAGCGCACCCGCGAGATCGGCCTGATGCGGGCCATCGGCTCCAGCCGCAAGCAGGTCAACCGGTCCGTGCTCATCGAGGCGGTCCTCCTGGGCATCGTCGGATCGGTCCTGGGCGTCGGTGCGGGCATCGGCCTCGCCGTCGGGCTGATGAAGCTCATGGGCGCCATCGGCATGGAACTGTCGACCAGGGACCTCACCATCGCCTGGACGACCCCGGTGATCGGGCTGGTGCTGGGCATCGTCGTCACCGTCCTCGCCGCCTACATCCCGGCCCGCCGCGCCGGCAAGGTGTCCCCGATGGCCGCGCTGCGTGACGCGGGGACCCCGGCGGACGCCAAGTCCGGCTGGGTCCGGGCCGGTCTGGGGCTCGTCCTCACCGGGGCCGGCGCCGTCGGTCTCTGGGCGACGACCCGGGTGGACGACGCGACCGAGGGCTCCGTCTACCTCGGCCTGGGCGTGGTCCTCACCCTGATCGGGTTCATCGTGATCGGTCCGCTGCTCGCCGGCGGGATCGTGCGGGTGCTCGGCATCGTCGTCCTGCGGCTGTTCGGTCCGGTCGGCCGGCTGGCGGAGCGCAACGCGCTGCGCAACCCGCGCCGTACGGGAGCGACGGGGGCCGCCCTGATGATCGGCCTCGCACTGGTGGCCTGCCTCTCGGTCGTCGGCTCCTCCATGGTCGCCTCGGCCACCGACGAGCTGGACAAGTCGGTCGGCACGGACTTCATCGTCCAGTCGAACACCGGCCAGCTGATCGTGCCGCAGGCCGCCGAGGCGATGGAGAAGGTGCCGGGCATCGCCCACGTCACCGACTACAAGGTCCTCGCCGCGAAGCTCACCAACCCCGACGGTTCGACCGTCGACGAGCAGGTCACCGCCGCCGACCCGACGTACCCGCAGGACCTCCGGCGCAAGACCGTGGCCGGCGACCTGGCGAAGGCGTACGGCGCGGACTCGATGTCGGTCGGATCGGACTACGCCGCTCTGCACAAGATCAAGGCCGGAGACGAGATCACCGTCGCGTTCAAGGCCGGTGAGACCGCGAAGCTGAAGGTCGCCGCGATCACCTCGGACGAGACGAACGTCGACAAGGGCGCGAAGTACATCAACGTCACGACTGCCGAGCGATACGTCTCCGCCGACAGGATGCCCACGAACATGATCATGTTCGCGTCGGCGGAGGACGGCAAGGAGAAGGAAGCGTACGCCGCGCTCAAGAGCGCGCTCGCCCCCTACCCGCAGTACAAGGTGCAGAACCAGGCCGACTTCAAGGAGGACCTGAAGGACCAGATCGGCCAGCTGCTCAACATCGTGTACGGCCTGCTCGCCCTGGCGATCATCGTGGCGGTGCTGGGTGTCGTGAACACCCTGGCCCTGTCGGTCGTCGAGCGGACCCGGGAGATCGGCCTGATGCGGGCGATCGGCCTCTCCCGCCGCCAGCTGCGCCGGATGATCCGGCTGGAGTCCGTGGTCATCGCCCTCTTCGGCGCCCTGCTCGGACTCGGCCTTGGCATGGGCTGGGGCACCTCGGCCCAGAAGCTGCTGGCCCTCGAAGGGCTCGGGGTACTGGAGATCCCGTGGCCGACGATCCTCACCGTGTTCGTCGCCTCGGCCTTCGTCGGACTGTTCGCCGCCCTGGTCCCGGCCTTCCGGGCCGGCCGGATGAACGTCCTGAACGCCATCGCCACGGACGGGTGACGGTGCCGGTCGTGAACGCCCCGGGCCGGACCGCGTCCGGCCGCCGGTCAGGCGTGCACGACCGGCACGTCGTACTGGGGGATCCACTTGTCGCGGGTGACGACCGTCAGTCCCTCGGTCTGGGCCTGTGCGACGAGGATGCGGTCGAAGGGGTCGCGGTGGAGCGGGGGGAGACGGCCTGCCCGTACGCCGTGTTCCGCGGTGATGGGCAGCCCCCTGAACTGCAGGTCCCGGGCGCGCTCCGCGAGATCCGCTCCGCCTTCCAACTTCCCGAGCTCCTGCTTGATCGCGATCTCCCAGGGAGTCGCGGCGCTGAGGTACACATCTGCCTCGGTGCGCAGGATGTCCTTGAGGTCGTCGGACAGCTCCGGTGAGGCGTTCAGCCACCAGAGGGCGACATGGGTGTCGAGGAGGAGCTTCATCCGCGCATCCCGAATGCCTCGGCGACATCGTCCGGCAGTTCATCGAAGTCGTCCGGAATGTGGATCTGTCCGCGGAGGGCGCCGTAGTCGGTCCGGTTGACCTTGGACCGCAGGGGAACGACCTTCGCGATGGGCTCTCCGGCGCGGCTGATGATGATCTCCTCGCCGGTCTCGACCTGTTGCAGTATCCGGGAGAAGTGCGTCTTCGCCTCGTGCACGTTGTACTGCCGTGCTGCTTCCATGACGCCTCGCTCGGGCCAGAAGGGGACTAGATGCTGGACTAAGGCTAGTCCCGCTGCCGCCGTACGACAACGGCGTTCCCTCGCGCGGGTGACACACCGGCGTCGTACGCTGGAGGCCCCGGCCCGTGCCACGTGTCGGGTCCTTCGCGTTGCTCACTCGCCACACCGGACGGAACCTTCATGAGCCTGCACGGTCTGCTGGATGTCGTCGTCACCGACCCGGCGCTCTCCGAAGCGGTGAAGGCCGCCTCCGACGGCCGCCGGGCCCATGTCGACCTGGTCGGCCCGCCCGCCGCCCGCCCCTTCGCCGTGGCCGCCCTGGCCCGCGAGGCAGGGCGGACCGTGCTCGCCGTCACCGCGACCGGCCGGGAGGCCGAGGACCTGGCGGCCGCCCTGCGGACCCTGCTGCCCCCCGACACCGTGGCCGAGTTCCCCTCCTGGGAGACCCTGCCCCACGAGCGGCTGTCGCCCCGCTCCGACACCGTGGGACGCCGCCTCGCCGTGCTGCGCCGACTGGCGCACCCCCGGGCCGACGACCCGGAGACCGGCCCGGTCCAGGTGGTCGTCGCACCGGTCCGTTCCGTGCTCCAGCCACAGGTCAAGGGGCTCGGCGACCTGGAGCCCGTGGCGCTGCGCAGCGGGCAGAGCGCGGATCTGGGCGAGGTCGTGGAGGCCCTCGCGGCGGCGGCGTACGCCCGGGTCGAGCTGGTCGAGAAGCGCGGCGAGTTCGCCGTGCGCGGCGGCATCCTGGACGTCTTCCCGCCGACCGAGGAGCACCCCCTGCGGGTGGAGTTCTGGGGCGACGACGTCGAGGAGATCCGCTACTTCAAGATCGCCGACCAGCGGTCCCTGGAGGTCGCCGAGCACGGCCTGTGGGCCCCGCCCTGCCGTGAGCTGCTTCTCACCGACGACGTACGCGAGCGGGCCGCGGCCCTTGCCGAGGCGCACCCCGAGCTGGGCGAGCTGCTGGGGAAGATCGCCGAGGGGATCGCCGTCGAGGGCATGGAGTCCCTGGCCCCGGTGCTCGTCGACGAGATGGAACTGCTGATCGACGTCCTGCCGAAGGGGTCGATGGCACTGGTCTGCGACCCCGAGCGGGTGCGGACCCGGGCCGCGGACCTCGTCGCGACCAGCCAGGAGTTCCTCCAGGCGTCCTGGGCGGCCACGGCGGGCGGCGGCGAGGCCCCGATCGACGTCGGCGCGGCCTCGCTGCGGGGTATCGCGGACGTCCGGGACCGGGCTCGTCAGCTGGGCATGATGTGGTGGTCCACGTCACCCTTCGCCGCCGACGAGGAACTGGACGGGGACACCCTGAAGCTCGGGATGCACGCCCCGGAGGCGTACCGCGGCGACACCGCCCGGGCGCTCGCCGACACCAAGGGCTGGCTGGCCGATGGCTGGCGCACGGTGTACGTCACCGAGGGCCAGGGCCCCGCCTCCCGCACGGTCGAGGTGCTCGGCGGGGAGGGCATCGCGGCCCGGCTCGAGGCGAATCTGACCGAGATCGCGCCCTCGCTCGTCCACGTCTCGTGCGGTGCCATCGACCACGGCTTCGTCGACCCGGGGCTGAAGCTGGCCGTGCTGACGGAGACGGACCTGACCGGACAGCGCACCGCCACCAAGGACCTGGGGCGGATGCCGGCCCGGCGCCGCAAGTCCGTCGACCCGCTGACCCTGCAGACGGGCGACTACATCGTGCACGAGCAGCACGGTGTCGGCCGCTACATCGAGATGGTGCAGCGCGCCGTGCAGGGCGCCACCCGCGAGTACCTCCTCGTCGAGTACGCCCCCGCCAAGCGCGGCCAGCCCGGCGACCGGCTGTACATCCCGACCGACCAGCTGGAGCAGGTCACCAAGTACGTCGGCGGCGAGGCGCCCACCCTGCACAGGCTCGGCGGAGCCGACTGGACCAAGACGAAGCAGCGCGCCAAGAAGGCCGTCAAGGAGATCGCCGCCGACCTGATCAAGCTGTACTCGGCGCGCATGGCGGCCCCCGGTCACGCGTTCGGCCCGGACACCCCGTGGCAGCGCGAGCTGGAGGACGCCTTCCCGTACGCCGAGACGCCCGACCAGCTGTCCACGATCGCCGAGGTCAAGGAGGACATGGAGAAGTCCGTCCCGATGGACCGGCTGATCTGCGGCGACGTCGGTTACGGCAAGACGGAGATCGCGGTGCGCGCGGCCTTCAAGGCGGTCCAGGACGGCAAGCAGGTCGCCGTGCTCGTGCCGACGACGCTCCTGGTCCAGCAGCACTTCGGCACGTTCACCGAGCGGTACGCCCAGTTCCCCGTCAACGTACGGGCGCTGAGCCGCTTCCAGTCGGACACCGAGTCGAAGGCGACGCTGGAGGGGCTGAAGGACGGATCCGTCGACCTGGTCATCGGCACGCACCGGCTGTTCTCGTCCGAGACGAAGTTCAAGGACCTGGGCCTGGTCATCGTCGACGAGGAGCAGCGCTTCGGCGTCGAGCACAAGGAGCAGCTGAAGAAGCTGCGGGCCAACGTGGACGTGCTCACCATGTCGGCGACACCCATCCCCCGCACGCTCGAGATGGCCGTCACGGGCATCCGCGAGATGTCGACGATCACGACACCCCCGGAGGAGCGGCACCCCGTCCTCACGTTCGTCGGGCCGTACGAGGAGAAGCAGATCGGCGCGGCCGTGCGGCGTGAACTCCTGCGTGAGGGACAGGTGTTCTACATCCACAACCGCGTCGAGTCCATCGACCGGGCCGCGGCCCGGCTGCGCGAGATCGTGCCCGAGGCGCGGATCGCGACGGCGCACGGACAGATGGGCGAGAGCCAGCTGGAGCAGGTCGTCGTCGACTTCTGGGAGAAGCGGTTCGACGTGCTGGTCTCCACGACGATCGTCGAGTCCGGCATCGACATCTCCAACGCCAACACCCTGATCGTGGAGCGCGGCGACAACTTCGGCCTGTCCCAGCTGCACCAGCTGCGCGGCCGTGTCGGCCGTGGACGGGACCGCGGCTACTCGTACTTCCTGTATCCGCCGGAGAAGCCGCTGACGGAGACCGCTCACGAGCGGCTGGCGACGATCGCCCAGCACACCGAGATGGGCGCGGGGATGTACGTGGCGATGAAGGACCTGGAGATCCGGGGCGCCGGAAACCTCCTGGGCGGTGAGCAGTCCGGGCACATCGCGGGGGTCGGCTTCGACCTGTACATCCGGATGGTCGGCGAGGCGGTCGCCGACTACCGGGCCGCCGTGGACGGCGGGGTCGAGGAGGAGCCGCCGCTGGAGGTCAAGATCGAGCTGCCGGTGGACGCGCACATCCCGCACGACTACGCCCCGGGGGAGCGGCTGCGCCTGCAGGCGTACCGGTCCATCGCCTCCGCGAACTCGGAGGAGGACATCAGGGCGGTGCGCGAGGAGCTCACCGACCGCTACGGCAAGCTGCCGGAGCCGGTGGAGAACCTCCTGCTGGTGGCGGGCCTGCGGATGCTCGCGCGGGCCTGTGGAGTGGGCGAGGTCGTGCTCCAGGGGCCGAACATCCGCTTCGCTCCGGTGGAGCTGCGCGAGTCCCAGGAACTGCGGCTGAAGCGGCTGCACCCGAAGACGATCTTCAAGCCGGCCACGCACCAGATCCTGGTGCCGCGCCCGACGGCGGGCCGGATCGGCGGGAAGCCGGTGGTGGGGCGCGAACTCCTGTCGTGGACCGGGGAGTTCCTCACGACGATCCTGGGGTCGTAGGGCTGAGGCGCCCCCTGCGCTCAGGCCCCGCCGGACTGTCCGGCGGGGCCTGCGTCGTTCCCGGTGCTACTGCGCGGCGGGGCGGTCGAAGGCGACCAAGACCGTCCTACCGACGATGTGGTGGTCGATGCCGAGCTCCGCGGCCATCTGCTGAGCGAGGAAGAGCCCCCGGCCCGAGCCACTCTCCTCGCTCACTCTCCGTACGGCTGGATGACCGCCGCCGCTGTCGCGGACCGCCAGACGCACGACTTCGTCGGTGGCACGCAGGTGTACCGAGAACTCCCGCCCACGTGGCACTGCGTGGAGAAGCGCGTTGGTCGCGAGCTCGGAGACGCAGAGCTTTATGTCCGCGATCAAAGATGCCATCTGCCACTCCGTCAGAACATGGTCGACGAAATCGCGTGAAGCGCGGACAGATGTCATCCGTCGTGGGAAGCGTCGTTGCTGCGACAGGCGCACGGTGGTTCACCGCCTTGCTCGTTGGCCGTAACGGCGCGACCGTATCGCTATTCGCGAAAAGCGGCAAGGTAGGCTTTGGGAGTCGGACGGCTTCGCCTACCGTGTGCTCGACAGGCCCGGGCGAGGCGACGAGGAGGAATCATGGCCGAGGGAGATCCGGTCACCACGTCGGCCCGTTACCTGGCGCCCTCCGGGGATAGTGTCGGTGACGCGTGGGCGGCCGAGGCGGCGGTCGACGGACGCCGGGGAACGCAGGAGATCGTGCGGGCCGGGGAGGCGGTCGCTCCGGGCCGGGTGGCCGCGCTTCTCGGTCTGGAGAAGGGGCAGCGGGTCATCGGGCGGCGCAGGGTCATGTACCTCGACGGGGTGCCCTGTGAATTGACCGACAGCTACTACCCGTCTCGGATCGCGCGGGGCACGAAGCTGGCCGGGACTGCCAAGATCCGGGGAGGAGCCGTAAGGCTCTTGGCGGAACTCGGGCACGCCGGTGTCAGGGTGGTGGAGGAGGTGGCCGCACGCATGCCCACGACGGACGAGCGGGCCGCTCTGGCCATGGATGCCGATAAGCCGGTCCTTGAGCTGATGCGGATCACGCTGGACGCGCGCGATCGACCGGTCCAGGCCGATGTGATGGTCATGCCGCCGGGCGGTCAGCGGCTCAAGTACGAGATCAGGATCGGATGAGCGTGTCCGGACACGAGGGGGAGGCCGCGGACCGCCGCTCGCTCCACGAGCGCATCGCGGCCGATCTGCGGGACGAGATCATGTCGGGGGACCTGGAGCCCGGAGTCAGTCTTCCGTCCACGACGCAGTTGAAGGAGCGGTTCAACGCATCGAACGCCACGGTCCAGAAGGCGCTGCATCTCTTGAAGGAGGAGCGGCTGGTGATCGGCAGGGCTGGAGCGTCGGTCACCGTGCGTGATCATCGGCAGTGGACGATGCGCCCCGCGTCGTACATGGCGCCTGCGGTTTCCGGTGAGCCGTACCGCTGGCTGACCGAGGCGGCGCGCTCCGGTGCCCGTGCGCACAGCACGCTGGTGGAGGTGGCCGAAGCGGTGCCTCCAGCGGACGTGGCCGACGCGCTGGGCCTGCGGCGTGGACAGGTGGCTGCCCTTCGGCGCCAGGTGCTGTCGATCGACGGCGAGCCGGCGGAACTGGTCGCGTCGTACTACCCGCTGGACATCGCGCGCGAAACGGCGATCACCGGGCACCGAAGGATTCCGGGCGGGACACCCACCCTGCTTGCCTCGCTGGGCTACCCGCCCAGGCTCAGTGTGGACCGGGTGTCCGCACGTGTGGCCACGCAGGAGCAGTACCGGCTGCTCGGGCTCCCCGGCGACCTTCCCGTGCTGCGCACCTTGCGTGTCGTCTTCAGTGATCATGATCGGCCGATCGAGGCCACGGTCATGGTGAAGGCCGGTCATCTCTACGAGGTGCAGTACGAGTTCACGTCGGGTTCTTCCTGATGCCTGCGCGGCGTGCGGTGGTCCGTCGGTATGTGCCGGGTCACCCGTCGTCGCCGTCGCGGTGCGCGAAGATCAGCCCTGCCAGTGTGCGGAAGGCGGACTCCGGGGTACGGCCTTCCAGGGCGTCGGAGAGGCTGCCGCTCAGCAGCAGGGTGGCGAAGCCGTGGGCGAGGGACCATGCGGCGATGCCCGCGAGCCGGGCGTCCTCGCCCCGGGCCGCGTCGGGCAGGTCGCCGACCCCCGCGCGCAACTCCTCGGTGGCGCAGGCCTTCGCGGCGAGGAGGGCGGGGTCGTCGGCGCGGTGGAGTTCGGGGCAGAACATCACCTGGAAGTGCGCGGGGTGCTCCGCGGCGAAGCGCACGTACGCGACGCCACGCTCCCGCAGGTCCGGGGCGCCGGCCAGGGCGTCGGCGAACAAGGTGTAGCCCTCGGCGGCGACGGCCGTGAGCAGACCCGTGCGGTCCTTGAAGTGGTGGGCCGGTGCGGCGTGCGAGACGCCCGCCCGGCGGGCCAGGTCGCGCAGGGACAGGGCGTCGGGGCCGTTCTCGGCGATGGCGTCGAGGGCGGCGGTGAGCAGGGTCCGTCGCAGGTCGCCGTGGTGGTAGGCGCGTTCGCTGGTCATGCGACGTACGGTACGCGCGATCTAGTCATTGACAAGTTCAAGGCGGAGGGGCACGCTGAATATCTAGTCACTGACAAGATTGTCCGGGGAGCGGGAGGTCGGGAGATGTCCGACGAATCGGGTCGTGTACGTCAGATGTGGCACCTGCTGGAGCCCCTGCACGCCGTCGTCTACTACGCACCGGAGGCCTTCGAGGAGGCCGCCGCGCTGGGATACGGGACGGACGAGCGGTGGCCGTCCTACTTCGCGTGGCGCGCCGCACCGCTCGGGGCGGTGGGCGCTGAGCGGGTGACCGAGGCCTTTTACAGCTTCAGCCCCCGGATGATCGGTGCGTACGTGCCGGCCGGCTGGTCCGTCACCACCCCGGACGCGGTGCTCGCGGCCAGGGAGCGGGCCGTCGACCGGGCGTACCGGACGCTGTTCGGCGACGGGGTGGACGGCCCCGGGTTCGCCGGAGCCGCCGCGCTCGCCCGCCGGGTGGCGCTGGCAGCGGACGTGACCGGACGCCCCCTCGCGGCGGCGGCCGCCGCCCTGCCGTGGCCGGAGAAGCCCCACCTGGTGCTGTGGCAGGCGGCGACGATCCTGCGGGAGCACCGGGGCGACGGGCATGTGGCGGCGCTCGTCCTGGCGGGGCTCGATCCGGTGGAGTCGCTGGTCTCCTTCGCGGCCGTCGGCGCCGCCCGTCCCGAGGTGTTCGCGAGCCGGGGGTGGAGCGCCGAGGAGTGGGAGTCGGCCCGCGGGCGTCTGTCCGCGCGGGGACTGCTGGACGCGGACGGCGCGGCGACGGTCGAAGGTCGCGCGCTGCGTGCCGAGGTCGAGCGCCGTACGGACGAGAGTGCGGCGCAGCCCTGGGAAGCGCTCGAAGCCGAGGAGCGGGAGCGGCTCGTGGAGCTGCTGGGGCCGCTATGGGTCGGGGTGCTCGGCTCGGGACTGCTGCCGTCCGAGACGACGCTCGGGATCGGAAAGGTGTGAGTCCGCCGGCCGTCCCACGGCCGGGGCCTCCGAAGCAGGGCACTCCCCTACCCCCACCCGCCCCGTGCCGCGATGCCCGCCCGGCGCCTAACCTGGTTCGCTGTGAAGCCATATGACGCAGTGAGCCCCCGCAACCGCCTCCTCGCCCTCGTAACCGTGGCCCTGACGGGTTCTCTGATCCTGACCGGGTGCGACTCCCTCGAAGACCTGCCCGACCCCGCACGGTCCGAAGCGGCGCCGGCCCCCGGCGGCAGCGCGCTGCAGGCGGCCGAAGGCCTCACGGTCAAGGGCCGGGCACCGAAGACCGGTTACGACCGCGACGAGTTCGGGTCCGCCTGGGCCGACACCGACCGCAACGGCTGCGGGACACGCGACGACATCCTCGCCGACCAGCTCGACGACGTGTCCAGGGACTCCGACGGCTGCAAGGTACTCAGCGGCGTGCTGGACCCGGACCCGTACACCGGGACCCGCATCACGTTCCAGCGCGGCCGCAGCAAGGTGGACATAGACCATCTCGTCGCGCTGTCCGACGCCTGGCAGAAGGGCGCCCAGAAGTGGAGCGACGGCAAACGGCGGGCGTTCGCCAACGACCCGATCAATTTGGTGGCGGCCGACTCGTCCACCAACCGCCGCAAGGGCGACGGGGACACCGCGACCTGGCTGCCTCCGAACAAGGACTACCGCTGCGCGTACGTCGCGGGGCAGGTCTCGGTGAAGAAGAAGTACGGGCTGTGGGTCACGCAGGCAGAACAGGACGCCATGACGGACGTGCTGAGGACCTGCCCGCAGGAAAAGCTGCTCGCGGGCGGCAACCCGACGGACGCACCGGCGCGTTGAGCCTGGTGCGCACGGTGGGCCCGGACGCCGCCGTGTGGATACTGGGCGGATGTGGAGATGGCGGCTGACGGCCGCGGGGGTCAATCTGGCGCTCGGGGTGCCGGGAGTCGTCCCGGTGTGGCTGGTGTGGTACTTCCTGTCGAACGGGCCGCTCGCCGAGGTTGGTTGGACCCGGCGCGAGCCCACGGAGAACGACGGCATGTTGCTCTGGCTGGTGATCGTCGTACCTGTGGTCGCGGTCTTCGGGATCATCTGGTGGCTCGCCAACGGTCCGGTGTGCCGGAGGGCGGCGCTCGACCCGCGCGTGTACTGGCCGGCCGGGGCGCTGCTGACGCTCGCGCCGACTGCGGTGCTCATCGTCAACACCTACGTATGAGCCGGTCCGGGACCTCGGCGGCGGGGGCCGGCTCCCGCCCGGCGGACGGCGTCCTGGGCCGGGTAATTGGCTTGGCCGGCCGGTGCCCCGCACCTACCGTGACGCGTATGGACCTGACGATCACCACACTCGCCGAGCGGCCCGAGCTGGCGGGCGCGATCGACGAGATGCCCGTCACCTGGCCGCTCTTCGTGCTGGAGGACCTGGTGGGCTGGGCGAACTTCCCGCGCCTGGCCGCCGAGTTCCCCGAGTATGTACTGGTCGCCACCGGCCCGGACGGGGCGGTGGCCGCCCGGGCCTACAGCGTGCCCTTCGCTCTCGGCGTCCCGGGGCGGGGCTCCCTGCCCGCGAGCGGCTGGGACCAGGTGCTGCTGTGGGCGTTCTCCGACCTGCGGCACGGACGCACGCCCGACACGGTCAGCGCGATCGAGGTGGCGGTGTCCTCGGGGCTGCAGGGCCGGGGCGTGTCCGGGCAGATGCTGGCCGCGATGCGGGAGAACGCCCGGCGGCTCGGCTTCCGCGAGGTCGTGGCCCCCGTGCGGCCGAGCGCGAAGCACACGGATCCGGCGACGCCGATGGAGGAGTACGCCCGGCTGGCCCGCGACGGGGACGGCCTGCCGGTGGATCCCTGGCTGCGGGTCCATGTGCGGGCGGGCGGGGTCGTCGACTCGGTGGCGCCGACGTCGATGACCGTGAGCGCCCCGCTCGACCGGTGGCGCGCCTGGACGGGGCTGCCGTTCGACACCGAGGGCCCCGTGGACGTACCGGGAGCCCTGGTGCCGGTGCTGTGCTCGGTCCGGCACGGCTACGCCGTGTACGTCGAACCGAACGTCTGGGTGCGCCACCGGACGTGAACAGCGCGTGGGCCCGCGAGGAAGGGACGTCGTGTCCTCGCCGGGGAGGCGCCCGCGTCCCGGGCGCCCGCCTGCTTCGTGCGTCCGTGGTGCGCGGGGTGTCAGAGCTTCAGGTCCCACTGGTCCGCGTCCCATTCGAGGCCCGGGCTGACCTCGACGGTGAGGTTCTTCGCGTCCGCCGGCGCGTCGAAGGCGAACTGTGCGGTGATCTTCTTGCCCGGGAGGACCGTTCCGCTGAAGCCCTCACCGACCTTGCCGTCGAAGATCTGCTCGGCGTTCACGCCGTCTTTGCCGGCGCGGGCGTCAACGGTGGCCAGGCTCGCGTCGAGCTTCTCCTTGCTCTTGTTCTCCATGACGACGGTCACCTTGTACGCGCTGTTGCCCTTGGTGTGCCCGGCCGCGAACTCGTCCGGTGTGTAGGCGTTCGCGGGTCCGACCGTGACCTCCAGACCGTCGTCGTACACGGCCGTGTCCGCTTCGTCCAGGCCCACGGCCTTGTCGTCGGCGGTGTCCTTCTCCGTGCCACCCGCGGGCGCCCCCGGCTTCGCGGAGGCCGCACTCCCCGACACCTCCTTGTTGATGTCCTTCACCACGTCGTCCACGGCCTTGAACGTCAGGACGGCTCCGACCACCGACAGGATGAGTGAGACCAGGCCGAGCACCGCGCCGAACGTCGCCACGCCCTTGTTGGTCGCCTCCCCGCGTTTGGCGCGTCCCCGTGCCGCCAGGCCCAGGATCAGGGCGATGACTCCGAGGATGCCCGCCAGCCAGAAGAGCAGCGGCACCAGACCGGAGACCGTCCCGATGATGCCGAGGACGAGGGCGGCGACACCGAGCCCGTTGCGGGCGGGGTGCGTGCCGGGAACCTGGGTGGGGGCGTACGGCTGCTGAGGCTGAGGCTGAGGCGACTGCGTGTACTGCGACATGGGTGTGCCCTTCGGCGAACGACGGGGATGTGAGCAGCGAGACGCGCCGCCCCCTTGTGCGATGGGTCAATAAGAGCAGAGCCTGTGAACCGGGTCAACATGCATTTCGTTGTTTTGTTTAGTCGCGTGCGTGAACCGGGGTGTTGGCGTGATCGGTATGCTCACCCACACAGCGGGCGACACCGACGTGCGTGGAACGGGAGACAGGCCAGTGCCGGAGAGCTCGACAGAGGTGACCGCGGCCGGAATCGCCCGGCTCGCAGGTGTGGGCCGCGCCGCCGTCAGCAACTGGCGCCGCCGCCACGACGACTTCCCCAAGCCCGTCGGCGGCACCGAGGCGAGCCCTTCGTTCGCCCTTCATCAGGTCGAGCAGTGGCTACGCGACCAGGGCAAACTCGCCCAGGTCCCGCTGCGGGAAAGGGTCTGGCAGCAGATGGCCGGGCATCCCGGCGGCGCCGTCACCGCTCTCGTCCACGCCGGCAGCGCCCTGATCCTGGTCCGCGACAGGCCCACCGCATGGCTGGAGATCACCGCGGTCTCGGACGCCCGTATGGCGGGAGTGCTCCCCGACGCCCTGGACCGGGTGCTGGCCGACCGCTTCGGGCCGGGACGCGTCGTCCCCACCCCCACGGCTTCCGCGCTCCTGCCGTCCGTCCCGCTCCTGCGCGGCGTCGCCGAGCTCGCCGCGGAGACCGGCGTCCGGCAGGCCTTCGACTTCCTGTTCGGCCGCCAGCTCGACGCCAACCCGCGTCAGTACACACTCACCCCTCCGGGTCTCGCCGATCTGATGGCCTCCCTCGCCGAAGCGGCGAAGCCCCACGGGGGGCACGGAGGGAAGCGGCTTCCGCGCACGGTCCTCGACCCCGCCGCCGGAACCGGCGCCCTGCTGCGCGCGGTCGGCAGGCCCACCGCTCTGTACGCGCAGGAGGCGGACGCCGACCTCGCGGCGCTCACCGCGCTCCGGCTCGCACTGCAGGCGTCGACGAGCGGGGCCGACGAGCCCGCCATCGAGGTGCGGACCGGCGACACCCTGCGCACGGACGCGTTCGCTCAGCTGACGGTGGACGCGGTGCTCTGCCACCCGCCGTTCAACGAGCGCAACTGGGGCCATGACGAGCTCGCCTACGACCCGCGGTGGGAGTACGGCTTCCCGGCCCGCACCGAGTCGGAACTCGCCTGGGTCCAGCACGCACTCGCCCGTCTTCGCGAGGGCGGCACCGCAGTGCTGCTGATGCCCCCGGCCTCGGCGTCCCGCCGCTCGGGCCGCCGCATCCGTGCCGATCTGCTGCGCCGCGGGGCCCTGCGCGCCGTCATCGCCCTCCCGGCCGGCGCCGCGCCCCCGTACGGCATCCCCCTCCATCTCTGGGTGCTCCGCAAGCCGGGTGCCGAGTCGCGGCCCACGCCCGAACTGCTGGTCGTGGACACCGCCGGCCCCGAGGCGGCGGGCGCAGCGTCGGGCCGCGACCGGCTCGACTGGCCCGCACTGCGTGCCGCAATCCTCGACGCCTGGACATCCTTCGACACGGTCGGCCGCCGGGAACCCTTCGAGGAGCACCCGGGTGTGAGTCGTGCCGTCCCCGTCATCGAACTGCTCGACGACGACGTGGACCTGACCCCCGCCCGTCACCTCCCGTCCGCGGCGTCCGGCGGTGGCGCGGCGGAGCTGGCGGCTGTGCGGGAGCGGCTGCAGGACACCCTGAAGCTGGTCTCCCGGCTCGCTCCGGTCCCCGCAACGCCTGGCGAGGCGGCCAGGCGGCCCCACACCACGGTCGGTGAACTGGCCCGCGCCGGCGCCCTGCAGCTGCGTACGGGCACCGGTGCGGCGACCGGCCCGGTGGCGGTCCTCACCGAGCACGACGTCCTCGCCGGCACGGCCCCCAGCGGGACGCCCACGGCCCCCGCCGGCTCTCCGCAGGACGAGCCGCTGCTGCTGGAGGCGGGCGACGTGGTGGTGCCCGTGCTCGGTGGCGGCGCGGTGGCCAGGGTCGTCGACGACGCCACGGAGGGGTCCGCGCTCGGCCGTAACCTCCAGTTGCTGCGCCCCGATCCGGCCTCCCTGGACCCCTGGTTCCTCGCCGGCTTCCTGCGCGGGACCGCCAACAACCGGCAGGCCAGCAGCTACGCGTCCACGGCGACGCGTCTCGACGCACGCCGCCTCCAGGTACCGCGCCTTCCGCTGGACGAACAGCGCAGGTACGGCGAACAGTTCAGCGCCCTGGCCGCCTTGGAGGACGCGCTGCGCACGGCGGGCCGGCTCGGCGGGCAGCTGGTGCAGGGGATGTACGACGGGCTCACGGACGGCACGGTGGCCCCGAAGTGACCTGATGCACAACGGTTGTGCGCAACCCGGGAGCCGTTGTCCCTGCCGGTGTATACGCTCGCAGCAACGTCCGACATACACCCTCCCGGGAGCAGCACATGCACGGCTACGGCTATCCGCCGCCGCAGCTACCGAAGCGGCGGCCGTCCTCGGCGACGCTGACCGCGCTGCGCGTGCTCTTCGTGGCACTCACGCTCATGAGCTGCGGGTTCCTGTCCTGGGCATCGCTGCTGCGGCTGGCCACCGTCACCCGCAAGGGGCTGGACTGGACGCTGATGGCGGTGGTCATCGCGCTCAACGCGGGCATGTTCGCGTACATCGTCTCCACGCCCGACAACGAGGAGGAGCTGACGGACGTGCAGGCGCTCGTGTTCCTCGGCTGGCTGCTCTGCACGGTGATCGGCACGATCACCTACTACCTGTACGCGGAGATCCGGCACTACGGCCCCCAGCACGCAAGCCCCGGCCCGTCGCCGTACGCGGCTCATGGTGCGCCGCAGGCCCCCGCCGTCCCACCCGCGAGGCCCGCCCCCGGGTACGGCTACCCGCCGCCCCCGGCCGACTCCGTCCGTACGCCGGCCCCGACACCCCGGCCCACTCCGGCACGGCGGTCCGGGCCCGCACCGCCGCCCGCCTCCTTCCAGCGCCTGGACCAGGTGCGGGCCGAGCTCGACGAGCTGAGCGACTACCTCCGCAAGGAGGGTGACGGCAGATGAACGGCCGTGTCATCGCGGGCCGTTACGAGCTGGCGAACATTCTCGGCCAGGGCGGCATGGGCCAGGTCTGGACGGCGTACGACCGGCGTCTCGACCGAAGGGTCGCGGTGAAACTGCTGCGCCCCGACCGGGTCGCAGGCCCCTCCGGCAGCGAGGCCGCCGACGACCTGCGCCGCAGGTTCGTCCGCGAGTGCCGGGTCACCGCGCAGGTCGACCACCCGGGCCTCGTCACCGTCCACGACGCGGGGAGTGACGGCGATGACCTCTACCTCGTCATGCAGTACGTCGAGGGCGCCGACCTCGCCGACCATCTCGCCGAGCACGACCCCTATCCGTGGCCATGGGCGGTCGCGGTGGCCGCGCAGCTCTGCGCGGTGCTCTCGGCCGTGCACGCGGTTCCGATCGTGCACCGCGACCTGAAGCCGCGAAACGCGATGATCAAGCCCGACGGCACCCTCACGGTGCTCGACCTCGGCATCGCCTCCGTCATGGACACCGACACCACCCGCCTCACGCACACGGGTTCACCGATCGGATCCCCGGCCTACATGGCCCCCGAGCAGGCGATGGGTGGCGCCGTCGGTCCGTACACCGACCTGTACGCCCTAGGGGTCCTGCTGCACGAACTCCTCAGCGGGGAGGTCCCGTTCGCCGGTTCCACCGCCCTGGGGGTGCTGCACCGCCATCTCTACGAGCCGCCGCTCCCGGTCCGCCGCATCAGGCCCGAGGTCCCCGAGGCGCTGGAAGTCCTCGTCCTGCGCCTGCTCTCCAAGGACCCGCAGCATCGCCCCGCGTCCGCGCAGGAGGTGTACCAGTCCCTGAGCCCGCTGCTTCCGGCCGGCGGTTCGCCCTCCGGGCCGCTCGACCCGACCCGCCCGTTCCTCCGCCCGCACGCGCCCTGGCCCGACCGGGCGGCCGCCCCTGCCCCCGCGCCCGTACCGGCGCAGCAGGCGCCCGCCGCGTCCTTCGAACCGCCGTCACGGCCGAACGTCGCGCAGGCGGTCGACGACGTGAAGCGGCTCCTCGGCGAGGGCAGGATCACCCAGGCCGTCGACATCCTCGGCGGTATCCTGCCCGCCGCCGCGGCGGAACACGGCGAGGACTCCGCGGTCGTGAGGATCCTGCGCAAGCAGTACGCCGCCACGCTGATGGACGACGGGCAGTACCGCCGTGCCCTGCCCGAGCTGCGCCGCCTCGCCGACGACCGCACGGCCGAGGCCGGGCCGGGTGACGCAGGGACGCTGCAGTTCCGTTACGACGCGGCGCAGTGCCTGGAACAGCTGGGCGAGGCAGCCGCCGCGCTCGCCGAGTACAGGGCGCTCCTTCCCTACTACGAGAACGGCTACGCCAACTCCACCGGTCCGGGGCGTGCGTTCGACATCCGCCAGCGCATCGGGCACCTGCTGCTCGGCGTGGGGGACCACTCGGCGGGCTGCGCCCAGCTGCAGGCTCTCCTGTACGACGCGGAGCGCGCCTACGGCCCGCACCACCCGCTGCCCACGGAGCTCCGCCGGCAACTCACCCACCATCAGGACGTACGTGAGTCGTTCTGAGACGTACGGCCGTCCGAAGCGGCACTCCGGACGGGTTTTCGCCCTCGACCCCACACTGACCGGTCCGGAAATCGTTGGTCGAAGCAGTGGCCCGAATCACGTCCACTGCCTAACATCGATCACCGCAAGGCTTTGTGCACTGATGCACAAACTCTCCCCGGGAGGCTCCTTTGCACCGCCGCCGTCGTACCGCGCTCGTCCTTTCCGCCGCAACACTCCTCGCGGGACCGCTTCTGACCGCCTGCGGCAGCGAGGCCCATCCGGGTGCCGCGGCCGTCGTGGGCGGCGACCGGATCGACGTGGCGACCGTCCAGGCACAGGCGGCCGACGTACGTACGGCGCAGCAGAGTGCCGGGCAGTCCGAGGAACTGGTCAAGAAGACCGGGCAGCTGAACCGGGCCAAGCTGCACGGCCTCATCTTCGGGCGGGTCCTGGACCGGGCCGCGAAGGACGCCGGCGTGACCGTCAGTCGCAAGGAGATCCAGCAGATCCACGCGGAGGCCGCAGCGCAGTACGGCGGGGACAAGGGCCTGCGTACGGTGTCGCTGGAGCAGCGTTGGGTCGCCCCCGGCCAGATCGAGGATGATCTGCGCAAGGAGGTCCAGCTCCCGAAGCTGGCCCGTGCGCTCGGCGCCGATCTGCGGACTCCGGCCGGCCAGCAGGCCGTGAGCAAGGCGCTCACCGAGGCGTCCAAGGCGCTGCACATCGACGTCAACCCGCGCTACGGCAGCTGGGACGACAAGAAGGTGCAGCTCAGCACGTACAAGACAGCGTGGATCAAGCAGGTCACCACCCTCCAGGGCCAGGAACCGGAGACAGGCGCCTGACCCCTGGGATGGCTCGTCCTGGTCAGGCAGGTCTCGCGCCTGATCCGGACGGGAGGTCCTCCCCCGCCGGGAGGTAGGTTCGGGTGGTGAACGCTGAAGACCCCGGCCGTATCGTCCTGCTCACCGCCAGCCACCGGGTCGCCCCCGGTCTGCTGTCCTGGCCCGCCTGGCAGACGCTGCGCGCGGCCGACAAGGTGCTGTGCCCCGAGCGGGACCACCCGCAGCTGCCGTACCTGCGGGAGGCGGGGGTCGCGGCCGAGCACGCCTCGCCGTCGGCCGAGGAGCTGGTGGACGACTGCGCGGGCGGCCGGACCGTGGTGGTGATGGTCGGCGGAGAGAGCGATCAGGCGCTGACCGACGGACTCGCCCGGCTGGGCGGTTCCGGCCGGGTGCGGATGCCCGACCTGGAGCTCCTGCCCGGTTCGTACGACCTGCCCGGCGCCCGGCTCCTGGATCTGGTCCAGGTCATGGACCGGATCAGGCTCGAGTGCCCGTGGACCTCGCAGAAGACGCACGCGGGCCTGGCGAAGTACGCCATCGAGGAGGCGTACGAGCTGGTCGAGGCCATCGAGGACGGCGACCGCGAGGAACTGCGCGAGGAGCTCGGCGACGTGCTGCTCCAGGTCGTCTTCCACGCGCGCATCGCCGAGGAGGACCCGGAGGAGCCCTTCGGCATCGACGACGTCGCGGCGACGATCGTCGAGAAGCTGATCCACCGCCATCCGCACGTGTTCGGCGACGAGACCGCCGAGACCCCGGAGGACGTCCACGCGCACTGGCTGCGTACGAAGGCGATCGAGAAGCAGCGTGCCTCGGTCACCGACGGAGTGCCGCTCGGCCAGCCCGGCCTGGCGCTCGCCGCCAAACTCGGCAGCAGGGTCCGTGCGGCGGGCCTCGGAGTGGCGATCCCCGAGGGCGGCGGGATCGGTTACCAGTTGCTCGCCCTCGCCGTGCGGGCCGAACAGGACGGCGTCGACCCGGAGGCCGCCCTGCGCGCCGCCGCGCGTGCCTACCGTGACGCCATCAGGGCCGCCGAGGGGCTCGACGGCGCGACGGACGGCGTCCAGGAATGAACGACGGCCCCGGAACGCCGCCCGCCCCCGGAACGCCCTTCGCCTCCGAAGTCGCCCCCGAGGCCGGACCCGAGCTCTTCACATGGGAGTTCGCCACCGACCCGTACCCCGCCTACGCCTGGCTGCGCGAGCACAGCCCCGTGCACCGCACAGCGCTGCCCAGCGGGGTCGAGGCCTGGCTGGTGACCAGGTACGCGGATGCCAGGCAGGCTCTCGCCGACACCAGGCTCTCCAAGAACCCGGCCCACCACGCCGGATCGGCGAACGCCAAGGGGAAGACGGGCATCCCGGGTGAGCGCAAGGCGGAGCTGATGACGCATCTGCTGAACATCGATCCGCCGGACCACACCCGGCTGCGCCGGCTCGTGTCCAAGGCTTTCACCCCGCGCCGGGTGGCCGAGTTCGCGCCTCGTGTGCAGGAACTGACGGACAGCCTCATCGACTCCTTCATCGAGGAGGGGAAGGCGGACCTCATCCACGACTTCGCCTTCCCGCTGCCCATCTACGCGATCTGCGACCTGCTGGGAGTCCCCCGGGAGGACCAGGACGACTTCCGTGACTGGGCGGGGATGATGATCCGGCACGGCGGCGGCCCGCGGGGCGGAGTGGCCAGGTCGGTGAAGAAGATGCGCGGCTATCTCGCCGAACTCATCCACCGCAAAAGGGAGAATCCCGGCGACGATCTCATCTCCGGCCTGATCAAGGCCAGTGACCACGGTGAGCACCTCACCGAGAACGAGGCCGCGGCGATGGCCTTCATCCTTCTGTTCGCCGGCTTCGAGACGACCGTCAACCTGATCGGCAACGGGGTCTACGCGTTGCTGCGCAACCCGTCGCAGCACGAGCGTCTGGAGCGCTCGCTGGCGGCGGGGGAGACCGAACTGCTCGCCACGGGTGTCGAGGAGCTGCTGCGCTACGACGGGCCGGTGGAGCTCGCCACATGGCGCTACGCCACCGAACCCGTGACTCTGGGAGGGCAGGTCGTCGCGGCGGGCGATCCCGTCCTCGTGGTGCTCGCCGCCGCTGACCGGGACCCCGAGCGATTCCAGGATGCGGACACCCTGGATCTCGCTCGGAGTGACAATCAGCACCTGGGCTACGGTCACGGAATCCACTACTGCCTGGGGGCGCCGCTGGCCCGCCTGGAGGGTCAGGTAGCCCTGGCGACGCTTTTGAAACGGCTCCCTGACCTGCGGATTGCCGCCGAACATGCCGATTTGCGGTGGCGCGGAGGGCTCATCATGCGTGGACTGCGCACGCTTCCCGTGGAGTTCGGTCCCGGCCATACACCGGCGCAAGGTGACGTTCTGTCAACTCTGTGACTTTCACGTGATCTCCGCTGCATCGACTTGTGACACACGTTCGAGTACGGCTAGGTTCACCGTTCGACTCACCCGTCACATGTCAGTCACACGGAAGGCAACCCCATGGGCTCCGCGAACGGCAGACACCGTCGCCCTCGTCAGGCACCCGCCATCGTCGTCGCCGCAGGCGTCACAGGGTCGGCGATTGCCATCCCGCTGCTCGGCGCCGGTGGCGCGCAGGCCGCAGACGCCTCGACGTGGGACCGCGTCGCCGAGTGCGAGAGCGGTGGCATATGGAGCGCCGACCTCGGCAACGGCTACTACGGAGGCCTGCAGTTCTCCGAGGCCACATGGTCGGCCTACGGCGGCACGGCGTACGCGTCCCGCGCCGACCTCGCGAGCCGCTCGCAGCAGATCGCCATCGCCGAGAAGGTGCTGGACGACAAGGGCCCCCAGGCGTGGCCCAGCTGCGCGGTGATCTCCGGGCTGGCGCTCGACGGGGTACTGCCGGGTATCGATCCGGGTGACGGGCCGTCCGCCGAGCCGACGGAGGCCGCGACACCCTCCGGCACCCCCTCGTCCGAGGAGCAGGACGACGCGGGCGCGAAGGGCAAGGCCGGCAAGGGCGCGTCCGGCAGCAAGGCGGACAAGGGAAACAAGGTGGACAAGTCCGGCACCGCGCCTTCCGTCGCACCGTCCCCCGAGGCGTCCGAGACCTCTGGAGCCCCGAAGAGTGACGGGGCGAAGGCCGGGAAGCACCGCGGCACGCCCGCCCCCGAAGCGACCGACGCGTCGTCAGCGGCCACCGAAGGCCGCGAGTCGGGCAGGCATGCCTCGCGCGGTGACTCCGAGGCGCGTCAGGGCGCCGAGGGGACGTACACCGTCCAGGAGGGTGACAACCTCTGGGCGATCGCCGATACGGAGGAGCTCCCCGGTGGCTGGCCCGCCCTCTATGAGGCCAACAAGGACGAGCTCGGCTCCGACCCCGACCTGATCCTTCCCGGCCAGAGTCTGGACCTCGGTCTCGGCCTGGCTTCGGACGCGAGCGGGACCCAGGCGGAGGCTCCTGCCACCAACTGATCAAAAGCACGAAAACACTCCGAAATCAGGGGTAGTTCAGAGGCCTATGTCCACTTATGCGCAAGTGAGACATGGGTCTCTTTGCTTCAACTGGCGTGTCATGTACGCCCGGTCTGCCCATATCCGCTCCGACCTGCGCAAACGGACCGGTAGGTCGATCGCTAAAGGGCTGATTGACCGTTATGCCCATTTTTGAATGTAGGGGTTGCGTGTGTTTACGGTCGGAGCCGCTCGCACCGCGGGCACCTTCGACCGTCACGCCGAATCCTGCCGTCGGTCGAGGGGAACGACGCGTAAAGCGCCGTAGGCAGGAGCGGGGGACCCAGGTAAGTGCCGTGACCCGGCCGTCGGAGGACGGCTGAGGGACCGGCTGGGGGTGAAGTCGTCCGCGAGTGCGGTCGGCCGGGCAACTCACAGGCCCGAACCCGACAGCTCACCTCGTAGGCGTCGGTGAGGAGAACCATGCTGCTTTCCAGCAAGGGCAAGCACCGCCGCCCGTCCAAGGCCGTCCGTATCGCCACCCTGGCGGGCGTCACCGGTGCGGCCATCGCCGTCCCGCTGATGGGCGCGACCGGTGCTTCCGCTGCCTCCGTCGCCACCTGGGACGCCGTCGCCCAGTGCGAGTCCGGTGGCAACTGGTCCATCAACACCGGCAACGGCTACTACGGCGGCCTGCAGTTCTCGGCCTCCAGTTGGGCGGCCGCCGGCGGTACGCAGTACGCGGCCCGCGCCGACCTGGCCACCAAGGACCAGCAGATAGCCGTCGCCGAGAAGCTCCTCGACCTGCAGGGCCCCGGCGCCTGGGCCTGCGCCGGTGCCGGCGGCCTGACCGACGACGGTGTGGACCCGGGTGTGGACACCGGCTCCGCGCCGAAGGCCGACACGAAGGCGCAGCCGGAGCGCAAGGCCGAGCAGCCCGCCTCGCGCAGCGAGAAGCGCACGGCTCCCAAGGAGACCGTCACCACCCCGACCGGTCAGAAGGTCGAGAAGGGCGACGGCGAGTACAAGGTCAAGGCCGGCGACACCCTCAGCAAGATCGCCGACGCGAAGAAGGTCAAGGGCGGCTGGCAGAAGCTGTTCAAGCTGAACGACGACATCGTCCACGACGCCGACCTGATCTTCCCGGGTCAGCAGCTTCACCTGAAGTAGTCACGGGCGGTCCGGTGTCCCCCTCCCCGGCGGCCCGGCCCAGCACGCCCACCTCCTGCGTGCCGGGCCGGGTCGTGCCCGGTGCGCCCCTCGGGGGGTTGCCTCGGGGGACCCCACGACGGGCCGCTGTGGGGGTCTGCGTTCAACTGTTGTAGTTACTGGCCAGTAAATATCTGGAGTTTTGCCCGTAATGCAGGCCCTTGGGTCCTTTTTCGTCCCAGGGGGCGGGCGGACGGCCGACGGAGCGGGCCGAGCCGGTTAGGCTCGTGGCGCAAGGCCACAGTGACCCTGCACAACCAGCGTCATATCCCAGAAGGAGATGCCTCGTGCCGTCCATCGACGTCGTCGTAGCCAGGGAAATCCTCGACTCCCGGGGCAACCCCACGGTCGAGGTCGAGGTCGGCCTCGACGACGGCAGCACGGGACGTGCTGCTGTTCCGTCCGGCGCCTCCACCGGTGCGTTCGAGGCCATTGAGCTTCGTGACGGTGACCCCAACCGCTACCAGGGCAAGGGCGTCGAGAAGGCCGTCCTCGCCGTGATCGAGCAGATCGGCCCGGAGCTCGTCGGTTACGACGCCACCGAGCAGCGCCTCATCGACCAGGCGATGTTCGACCTGGACGCCACCGAGAACAAGGCCTCCCTCGGCGCCAACGCCATCCTCGGTGTCTCGCTGGCCGTGGCGCACGCCGCGTCCGAGGCCTCCGACCTCCCGCTGTTCCGCTACCTCGGCGGCCCGAACGCGCACCTGCTGCCCGTTCCGATGATGAACATCCTGAACGGCGGCTCGCACGCCGACTCCAACGTGGACATCCAGGAGTTCATGATCGCGCCGATCGGCGCCGAGTCCTTCTCCGAGGCCCTTCGCTGGGGCGCGGAGATCTACCACACGCTGAAGAAGGTCCTGAAGACCAAGGGTCTCTCCACCGGTCTCGGCGACGAGGGCGGCTTCGCCCCCAACCTCGAGTCCAACCGCGCCGCCCTCGACCTCATCCTCGAGGCCGTCAAGGAGGCCGGTTACGTCCCGGGCCGCGACATCGCGCTCGCCCTCGACGTCGCCGCGTCCGAGTTCTACAAGGACGGCGTCTACGAGTTCGAGGGCAAGTCCCGTTCGGCCGCCGAGATGACCGAGTACTACGAGGAGCTCGTCTCCGCGTACCCGCTGGTCTCCATCGAGGACCCGCTGTACGAGGACGACTGGGCCGGCTGGAAGGTCATCACCGACAAGCTGGGCTCCAAGGTGCAGATCGTCGGCGACGACCTGTTCGTGACCAACCCGGAGCGCCTCGCCCGCGGCATCGAGGAGGGCTCGGCCAACGCCCTGCTCGTCAAGGTCAACCAGATCGGTTCGCTGACCGAGACCCTGGACGCCGTGGAGCTCGCCCAGCGCAACGGCTTCAAGTGCATGATGTCCCACCGCTCCGGTGAGACCGAGGACGTCACCATCGCCGACCTCGCGGTCGCGGTGAACTGCGGTCAGATCAAGACCGGCGCCCCGGCCCGCTCGGACCGCGTCGCCAAGTACAACCAGCTGCTGCGCATCGAGGAGATCCTCGACGACGCCGCGGTGTACGCGGGCCGTTCGGCGTTCCCGCGGTTCCGCTTCGAGAGCTGACGGCCGAGTCCGGAGCACCAGCCTCCGTCCGTCCCCGCATCCGGTCCCGTACCGTGTGCGGGGACGGACGTGCGTAACGGGGAGGCGTGAGACATGGGCGGGAAGGACCGCGACCGGTTCTCCACCGCGACCAGGCTGCGACTGCTCGGTGAGCAGACGGCAGCCCGCGTCTACCGGTCCCAGAACCGGCGCCAGGCCCGCCGCTCCAGGCTCACCGGGCGGGCGGCGTTCCTGGCGCTGATCGTCTGCTCCCTGGTGGTTGCTCTGGCGTACCCCATGCGGCAGTACATCTCCCAGCGCGACCAGATCGCCGATCAGGAGAGGCTGTCGAGGGAGGCGCACCAGCGGACCGAGGAGCTGCGCGACGAGAAGGCGCGGCTCAAGGACGACGCGTACATCCGCCGTCTGGCCCGCGAGCACCTCCATTACGTGGTGCCGGGCGAGACCGCCTTCACGGTGGTCGACCCCGACGCGACCGAGGAGCGCCGCGGCGATCCGGGGGCGACCGGGCGGCCCTGGCACTCCAACCTCTGGGACGGCGTCGACAGCGCCGACCGCGAATGACACCGCCCCAGCACCGGCCCTGGTCCGGGCGCACGCATCGTGCCCCGCTCCCGCGCCGATACATACAGACCGACCGATGACATTCAAGGCAGGCATGGACACGCCCCCTCCGCAGACCGAATCCACCACGCCCACCGCCGCGGACGTCGCCGCGTTCGAGCTCCAGCTCGGCCGCCCGCCGCGCGGTCTGCGCGCCATCGCGCACCGCTGCCCCTGCGGCAACCCGGACGTGGTCGAGACCCAGCCCCGTCTGGAGGACGGCACGCCGTTCCCGACGACGTACTACCTGTCCTGCCCGCGCGCGGCCTCCGCGATCGGCACGCTGGAGGCCAACGGGGTCATGAAGGAGATGACCGCGCGCCTGGCGGAGGACCCCGAGCTGGCCGCCGCCTACCGCGCGGCCCACGAGGACTACCTCGCCCGGCGCGACGCCATCGAGGTCCTGGAGGGCTTCCCGAGCGCGGGTGGCATGCCGGACCGCGTGAAGTGCCTGCACGTCCTGGTCGGCCACTCGCTGGCGGCCGGCCCCGGGGTCAACCCGCTGGGCGACGAGGCGATCGCGATGCTGCCGCAGTGGTGGGCGAAGGGCCCCTGCGTCACGCCGTGCGGCGACACCGACGCGTCCTGATTCCGCGCGGTACCCGTCCAACCACAGGAGCCCCATGATCCGCGTTGCCGCCATCGACTGCGGTACCAACTCCATCCGTCTGCTCGTCGCCGATGTGGAGCCTTCCGCCGGGCAGCTCACCGAGCTCGACCGCCGCATGCGGATCGTCCGGCTCGGGCAGGGTGTCGACCGTACCGGGCGGCTGGCCCCCGAAGCCCTGGAGCGCACCTTCGACGCGTGCCGTGAGTACGCGGCCGTGATCAAGGAACTGGGTGCCGAGCGCATCCGGTTCGTCGCCACTTCCGCGTCCCGCGACGCGGAGAACAGCGACACGTTCGTCCGGGGCGTCCTGGACATCCTGGGCATCGAGCCCGAGGTCATCAGCGGTGACCAGGAGGCGCAGCTCTCCTTCGACGGCGCCACGAAGGAACTGACGGGCAGCGACCACCTGGAGAAGCCGTACCTCGTGGTGGACATCGGCGGCGGCTCCACGGAGTTCGTCGTCGGTGACGACGCCGTCCGCGCGGCCCGGTCCGTGGACATCGGCTGCGTGCGTATGACCGAGCGTCATCTCGTCGTGGACGGGGCCGTAGTGGACCCTCCCACGCCGGACCGCGTCGCCGCGATCCGCGCCGACCTCGACGCGGCCCTGGACCTCGTCGAGGAGACGGTGCCGATCGCCTCGGCCGCGACGCTCGTGGGCCTGGCCGGGACGGTGACCACGGTCGCGGCGATCGCGCTCGGTCTGGAGGAGTACGACTCCGAGGCCATCCACCACTCCCGGATCTCCGCCGGACAGGTCCGGGAGATCACGGCACGGCTGCTGGCCTCGACGCACGAGGAGCGCGCGGCGATCCCCGCGATGCACCCCGGCCGGGTCGATGTGATCGCCTCGGGCGCGCTCGCGCTGCTCGCGGTGATGGAACGCAGCGGTGCCACCGAGGTCGTCGTCAGCGAACACGACATCCTGGACGGGATCGCGTGGCACGCCGCACTCGACGACGCGTGACCCTCCAACTGTGAGGCAGCCCGGAGCCTCAGGGCTCCGGGCTGCCAGCTCTCAGATGTTGCGGTATACGTCGCGCCGGTCGCCGATCTTGACGACGAGGATGATGAGCTCGCCGTCTTCGACCTGGTAGGCGATCTGGTAGCTGCCGACCCGGAGCCGGTAAAGGCCGGACGGGCCGGTGAGTTTCTTGATGTCGGCGTCCTCGCGGTATGGATCGTCACCGAGTGCGGTCAGCGCGGCCAGGATGCACATGGCGGCCGGCCGGTCGATGGCTCGAAGCTGCCGCTGTGCCGCTGTGGTGAACCGGAACGCGTACTTCACGCTGCGTCGTCAGTGCGATCGGTGAACAGGTCTGCCAGCAGCTCAGCCATGGACACCGTCGGGCCGCCCTGAGCCAGGACCGCTTCGGCCTCCCGGGCCAGCAACACGTCGGCTGCTTCCTCCAGGGCGTTGAAGTCCGCGATCGGCACCACGGCCGCGACAGGCTCGCCGTTGCGGGTGATCACCGTAGGTGTGCCCTCCTCGGCACGATTGATGTGGTCCGCCAGGTGTGCGCGGGCTTCCCGTACGGTCACAGTGCTCTCGGCCATGAAGAAAGTGTACGCATGTTTGTGTACACATGTGCGGCTTCAGGGGTGAGTGGCGCTTCGGAGGCGATGTTCGACGGGATCGGCTGGTCGGCGGCGTGATCTCGGAGCCGCTGCGGGAGCGGTGAGATGTCGCTCATGCGCATTCCCGCCTGCACCTTTGAGTCGTCGAAGGCCTCTTCGGACCCGCCCGGAGAGGCCTTTCGTGCAGCGCCACGACGAAGTTCGTGAACTTCTTCACAAGGAATTCGGCCCCACTGGGCGAAGTTCTTCGTCCGGGGGGCCGTACGGGGCGCTCCGAGGGGTACCGGCGTGCGGGGCGGGGGTGTCGCGGGGGTGCGGCCGGGGTGTGTCCGGGGCAGGTGTTCGCTCGCACCCGGTGGCTCAAGGGCCAGCTCACAAGCGGTGAACAACGTTCGCCCGTATCCGCTGGTTCCCCTGGTGGACCATGACCTGGGTCACGTGGGCGGCGAAGTGTAGCAGAGGGGCGCGCATACCTTGTGAAGGGGCTCACGAGCATGCCTTTCGAGGGGGGTGGATACTCGATGGCATGAGCACCACGGAGCGTCCCAGGATCCTCGTTGTAGGCGGTGGGTACGTAGGCCTGTACGCAGCTCGTCGCATTCTGAAGAAGATGCGGTATGGAGAGGCGACCGTCACGGTCGTCGACCCTCGCTCGTACATGACGTACCAGCCCTTCCTCCCCGAAGCTGCTGCCGGCAGCATCTCGCCTCGGCATGTCGTTGTCCCGCTGCGACGCGTGCTGCCCAAGGCAGAGGTCCTCACCGGCCGAGTCGCGACCATCGATCAGGACCGCAAGGTCGCCACGGTCGCGCCGCTCGTCGGCGAGGCCTACGAGCTGCCCTTCGACTACCTGGTCATCGCGATGGGCGCGGTCTCCCGTACCTTCCCGATCCCCGGCCTCGCCGAGCAGGGCATCGGCATGAAGGGCATCGAGGAGTCCATCGGTCTGCGCAACCACGTTCTCGAGCAGCTGGACAAGGCCGACTCGACGACCGACGAGGACGTCCGCCGCAAGGCGCTGACCTTCGTCTTCGTGGGCGGTGGCTTCGCCGGTGCGGAGACCATCGGCGAGGTCGAGGACATGGCCCGGGACGCTGCGAAGTACTACTCCAGCGTGAAGCGCGAGGACATGCGCTTCATCCTGGTCGACGCCGCCGACAAGATCCTTCCCGAGGTCGGCCCGAAGCTGGGCGCATACGGCAAGGAGCACCTGGAGAGCCGTGGTGTCGAGGTCTACCTCTCGACCTCCATGGACTCCTGCGTCGACGGCCACGTCGTCCTGAAGAACGGCCTGGAGGTCGACTCCAGCACGATCGTGTGGACGGCCGGCGTGAAGCCGAACCCGGCGCTGGCCCGTTTCGGCCTGCCGCTCGGCCCGCGTGGTCACGTGGACACCTCCGAGAAGCTCCAGGTGCAGGGCACCGACTACATCTGGGCCGCGGGCGACAACGCCCAGGTGCCGGACATGGTCGGCCGCCGCGCCGGCAACCCGAACGCCTGGTGCCCGCCGAACGCCCAGCACGCGCTGCGTCAGGCGAAGGTCCTCGGTGACAACGTCATCTCCGGCATGCGGGGCTTCCCGCAGAAGGAGTACAGCCACGCCAACAAGGGTGCGGTCGCCGGGCTCGGCCTGCACAAGGGCGTCGCGATGATCGTCATGGGCAAGGTGAAGATCAAGGTCAAGGGCCGTCTCGCCTGGTACATGCACCGCGGCTACCACGGCATGGCCATGCCGACCTGGAACCGTAAGATCCGGATCTTCGCCGACTGGACGCTGGCGATGTTCCTGAAGCGCGAGGTCGTCTCGCTCGGAGCCATGGAGACTCCCCGCGAGGAGTTCTACGAGGCCGCCAAGCCGAGCCCCGCGCCCGTCGCCGCCAAGGCCGACGGCGACAAGAGCAAGTCGGAGGGTGAGAAGGCCAAGGCCTCCTGACGCCTGTACGAAACCGAAGGGGCCGTCCGCCATCCGTGGTGCGGACGGCCCCTTCGGCGTGCCGGGGCACCGCGAAGTAGATGGTAAGTGCAGGTATTTTGCCGTTTCGTTGCCCCGGGCAGGGATGGCGTGAGGGCCGCTCGGCGTTGACGCCGGTGTACCTCGCCGCGGCCCCGAGGTGTCGCGGCCCGGTTCGGGTGCGTATATGCGAATTTAGGCACATTCGGAAACACCACCACGGAGGTGTGCGCCATGGCCGATGCCGCGCCGCGGCTGACCGCTCTCGCCGAAGAGTTGCTGGGAGAACCCCTGCCGGTCCGGATCAGGGCCTGGGACGGCAGCGAATCCGGGCCCCCGGGTGCGCCCGTGCTCGTCCTGCGCCACCGCCGCGCCCTGCGCAGGCTGCTCTGGAAGCCCGGCGAACTGGGCCTGGCCCGCGCCTGGGTGGCCGGTGAGATCGACGTCGACGGTGACCTGTACGCCGTCCTGGGCGCCGTGGCCTCTCTGCTCTGGGAGCGCGGCGCGGACGCGAAGGACAGTGTCCACCCCGTCCGGGACGCCAGGGTGCGGGCCTTCGCGCGCGGCCTCGTCCAACTGGCCGGCCCCTGGCCGCCGCCGCCCCCGCCGGCAGAGGAGGTCCGCCGCCGCGCCGGCGCGCTGCACACCAGGCGTCGCGACAAGGAGGCCATCAGCCACCACTACGACGTGGGCAACGACTTCTACGCGATGGTCCTCGGCCCCTCCATGGTGTACTCCTGCGCCTACTGGCGGGACGGCGCCTCGCTGGAGGAGGCCCAGCGCGACAAGCTCGACCTCGTCTGCCGCAAGCTGGCCCTGAAGGAGGGCGACCGGCTCCTCGACGTCGGCTGCGGCTGGGGATCGATGGCCATCCACGCCGCACGCGAGTACGGCGCCCGGGTCACCGGCGTGACGCTCTCCACCGAACAGGCCGCCTTCGCCCGCAAGCGCATCGCGGAGGAGGGTCTCGCCGACCTGATCGAGATCCGGGTCCAGGACTACCGGGACGTCAGGGACGGTCCGTACGACGCCATCTCCTCGATCGGCATGGCCGAGCACGTGGGTTCGGTCCGGTTCCGGGAGTACGCCGACGACCTCTACGCACTTCTCAAGCCCGGCGGCCGACTGCTGAACCACCAGATCGCCCGCCGCCCGGAGAAGGACGAATCGGCTTACCAAATCGACGAGTTCATCGACGCCTACGTCTTCCCCGACGGCGAACTCGCCCCGGTGGGCCGCACGGTCGACACCCTGGAGCAGGCCGGCTTCGAGGCCCGCGACGTCGAGGCGATCCGTGAGCACTACGCACTGACCCTGCGTGAGTGGGTGGCCAATCTGGAGAAGCACTGGAAGGAGGCCGTCCGGGCCACCTCACCCGGACGGGCGAGGGTGTGGCGGCTCTACATGGCCGCATCCGCACTGTCCTTCGAGCGCAACAAGATCGGCGTCAACCAGATCCTCGCGGTGCGTCCGCGGGAGGGCGGCGGGGCCGCCATGCCGCTGCGGGCCCGCGACTGGACGGCGTCCGCCAACGCCTGACCCCGGAACGTGAGGAGGGCCGGTATCCGCAGTTGCGGGTACCGGCCCTCCTCACGTCCCACCTACTCCGTCTTGATCGCCGTCAGCATGTTGAGCTTCGCGCCGCTGCGGGCCGGCCAGAGGGAGGCCAGCACACCCACGAGACCGGCGAGCACCAGGAAGAGCGCGATGCGGTCCCACGGGACGACCAGGGCGTAGCCCGGGATGTCCTCGGCCAGGGTCCGGCCGATCGCCCAGCCGAGGAAGACGCCGAGCCCGACGCCGATCACCGCGCCGAAGACCGAGATGACGACGGCCTCCAGGCGGATCATCCGCTTCACGCGTCCCCGGTCGAGGCCGATGGCGCGGAGCATCCCGATCTCCTGCTGCCGCTCGAAGACCGACATCGCGAGGGTGTTGACGACCCCCAGGACCGCGATCAGGAGTGCCATGGCGAGCAGCCCGTACATGATGTTCAGCGCGGTGTTCACGAAGCCGCCGAAGGTGTCACGGATGTCCTGCCGGTCCATGACGCTCATCGCCGGGTTGTCGCCGAGCGCGTTGACGACGGCCTGCTCGTTGGCCTTGCTCGCGCCGCCGTCCGTCTTGATCCAGATCTCGCGGATGTCGGGGCGGGAGGCGGAGCCGTGCTCGTCGGCGAACGCCTTCGGGACCACGAAGGGCGAGAGGAACTCGTTCTCCTCGTAGAGGGCGCCGATCCTGACCTTGGCCTTCTTCTCGTCGTCGAAGGTCACCGGCAGGGTGTCGCCGGTCTTCCACCCGTTCGACTTCGCGGTCTTGGACCCGACCGCGACCTCACCGTCCTTCAGCGAGCTCAGCGAACCGGACACCGTCTTCAGCGAGAAGACCTTCTCCACGTCTCCCGGGGTGACGCCCGAGGCCGAGTGGAACTCCCCGCCGACCCGGAAGTGCACCGACTGCTGCGGCGAGAGGGCGGTGACGCCGTCCGCCTTCGACAGGGCGGTCAGCGCCGACTCGTCGAGCGAGCCACCACTGGCCATCGAGACCATGTAGTCGGCCCTGATGTTGTCCGTCGTCATCTTGTCGATCGCCTGGCCGAGCGTGACGCCGAGCACCGAGATGCCGGTGACCAGGGTCAGGCCGATGGCCAGCGCGGAGGCGGTGGCCCCGGTACGGCGCGGGTTGCGGACCGCGTTCTGCGAGGCGAGCTTCCCGGACACGCCGAACAGCTTCTCCAGCAGCGGCCGTACGGCGGCGACGGCCGGGCGCGAGAGGAGCGGGATCAGCACGATGATGCCGATGAGGGCCAGGAAGGCACCGGCCGCGACGAGATAGCGGCCGTCCTCGCCGCCGGTTGCGGCGCCGCCGACGATCCCGGCCGCACCGATCAGGGCGATGAACGCACCGATCGAATTCCGTACGATCAGCGACTTCGTGGTGGCGACGGCGTGCACACTGCTCATCGCCGCGACGGGGGCGATCTTCGCGGCCCGGCGGGCGGGCAGCCAGGCCGCCAGCACGGTGATCAGGATGCCGACGCCGAAGGCGGCACCGACCGCGACGGGCGAGATGATGAGCGGACCGGCCGGGATCTTGCCGCCGATGAGGCTCGTCGCGGAGCGCAGTCCGGTGGCGAGCCCGATGCCGAGGACGAATCCGATGACGGAGGCGAGGGTGCCGACGACGGCCGCCTCGATCAGCACCGAGCGCTTGATCTGACGGCGGGAGGCGCCGATGGCACGCATCAGGGCGAGTTCACGGGTCCGCTGGGCGACCAGCATGGTGAAGGTGTTGGCGATGAGGAAGACGCCGACGAACAGTGCGATGCCCGCGAAGGCCAGCAGCATGGCGTTGAGGCCGGCGAGCCCCTCCTCGATCTGCGCCGCCTGCTCGTCGGCGAGGGCCTTGCCGGTCTGCGCGGTCGCGTCCTTGGGGAGCAGCGGCTCGATCGCGTCCAGGACCGCCTTGTCCGAGCTGCCGGCGGCGGCGGTCACGGTGGCGTCCTTGAAGACGCCGGGCTTGAGGTAGAGCGTCTGGGCCGTCGCCGTGTCGAACAGCACGAGGCTGCCGCCCGCGTTGACGGCACCGTCCTCGGTGGTGAAGACACCGGAGAGGGTGAACTTCTTCACCGGTCCGTTCGTGGCGACCCGCACGGGGTCGCCGACGCGGTACTCGCCCTTGCGCGCGGTCTCCTCGTCGAGTGCGATCTGGCCGTTCTCAACCGGGCCCGCGCCGTCGGTGAACGTGTACGTGCCGTCCTTGCCGTTCTCTGCGGGGGAGAAGTTGGCGCCGGTGTTGGACCAGCCGTTGCCGATGAGCTTGCCGTCCGGGTCGGCGACACCGGCGAAGCCGGAGACCCGCCCGGTGGCCGAGGCGACGCCGTCCAGCGCCCGGATCTTCTCCAGGGTGGCGTCGTCGATGCCGGGGGCGTCGTCATCGCGTCCGTCGGCGTAGGTGGAGACCGCTACGGCGACGTCGTCGTAGCTCTTGGCCGACTGGTTGCGGAAGGCGTTGCCGAGGGTGTCGGTGAAGACGAGGGTGCCGGAGACGAACGCTACGCCGAGCATGACGGCGAGCACGGTCATCAGCAGCCTGGCCTTGTGCGCGAGCACATTGCGCAGGGCGGTACGGAACATGTCTGGGTGTCCTGGGATGGGTGCTGGAAGGGGGTCGGTGCGGGGGAGCGGCAGCCGGGACGCGGAGGCCGCCGGCCTCAGCTGGTCCGGCCCTTCGCGTCGAACGCCTTCATCCGGTCGAGGACACCGTCGGCGGTGGGGTTCAGCATCTGGTCGACGACGGCGCCGTCCGCGAGGAACACCACCCGGTCCGCGTAGGAGGCGGCGACCGGGTCGTGGGTCACCATCACGACGGTCTGGCCGAGTTCGCGCACCGAGTTGCGCAGGAAACCGAGCACCTCGGCGCCGGAGCGGGAGTCGAGGTTGCCGGTCGGCTCGTCGCCGAAGATGATCTCCGGCTGGGAGGCCAGGGCGCGGGCGACCGCGACGCGCTGCTGCTGACCGCCGGAGAGCTCGGCGGGGCGGTGCTTCAGCCGGTCGGAGAGGCCCACCATGTCGATGACCTTCTGCAGCCAGGCCGCGTCGGGCTTACGGCCCGCGATGTCCATCGGCAGGGTGATGTTCTCCAGCGCGGTCAGCGTGGGAAGCAGGTTGAACGCCTGGAAGATGAAGCCGATCTTGTCCCGGCGCAGCTGGGTGAGCTGCTTGTCCTTCAGGGTGCCGAGCTCGGTCTCTCCGATGCGCACCGAGCCGCTGCTGAAGCTGTCGAGGCCGGCCACGCAGTGCATCAGCGTGGACTTGCCCGAACCCGAGGGGCCCATGATCGCCGTGAACTCGCCCTGTGGGAAGTCCACGGTCACCCGGTCCAGGGCGACCACCTGGGTCTCACCCACCCCGTAGACCTTCGACAGCTCCGTGGCGCGGGCGGCGACCGCGGTGGTGCGGTGAACGCTGGTGGTGGTCACAGGGGTACTCCATGTTCGGACGACTGTTCGTGGGGACCTCCTCATCCTCGCTGTCGGATCGGGCCAGGTCGTCAGTCCCCATGCCCGTTCCCGGGGCCCTCTTGAGTCGCACCCGCCGTCCGGTGGCGTACTCCTGAGGTAGGAGACGGACCCTGACCGGGGTCGCCCTCATGGCGGGGAGGGCCGGTGGACCGCGCGCGCCGGACGCACCCGCGGGTCCTCGGAACGGGCCCGGCCGCCGATGCGCCGGTCACCCAGGGTGACGGTCCGGGGGTGGGGCGCCGCGCCACCGTGACCGCGCGGCCCCTGTTCCGCGACCCTTTGATCTTCCCCGACCGGTTGGGCCCGGGGCCGGGACGGACGGCGTCCGCGTCACCCTGATGCCGGGCGGGAGCTCGGTGTCCCTCGTCGGGGGGGCGGAGCCGGGGGACCCCGAGGTGCAGGGGCGGCCGCCGGTTCCGCGGTGCATGGAGGGCACTGTTCGGGGGTGAGGTGGCGGGGTCTGGCGAACGGTGGCGCGGACCCGTGGCGCGTGGGCCGTGCGGGTGCGGCGAGTTTCCGTCATTCCCGTTTGCCGGGCTTCGTGCCCCTTGCCCGGTCCGGGCGGGTGCTGATGCGGTGCGTGGTGTCTGACGGACCCTCAAACGATCAGTAAAATAAGACAACATCGAGCGGATGTTCCGCTGTTCGAGGGACACCCCCGGATAGGGTCTTGTGCCAACGCGGAGCCGCGCGCCCACGCCCGGGTGGTGGAATGCAGACACGGCGAGCTTAAACCTCGCTGCCTCCTCGGGGGCGTGCCGGTTCGAGTCCGGCTCCGGGCACCACGGCATCGCCGGCGGGACCCTGGCGGCCGCCCGATACTCCACTCCCAAACTCCCCTCAAAGATCCTCCTCTGGCACTAGGGCCTTTGTTTTGCCTACCCATTACTCTTGTGGCAAGGCCACGCAGGGTGGCCATGGAGGAGTGAGATGAGGAGCAGCAACCCGGTCTTCTCGCGACGGGGCTTCAGCCGCGACAACGGTTACGCGGGCTTCAACGCGGCGCCGCAGGCCGGGGTCCCCGCAGCGGGTGCCAACCCGTACGCGCAGGGCACGGCAGCCAACCCGTACGCCACGAACCCCTACGCCCAGCAGGACACCCAGTACGGCACGCCTCAGGCGCCGCCGAGCACCGGCGTGATGACGATCGACGACGTCGTCACGCGTACCGCGATGACGCTGGGCACCGTCGTGCTCACCGCCGCGCTCTCCTGGGCCCTGCTGCCCGTCGACGAGGCCAATCTCGGCAAGTCGTACGGCATCGCGATCGGCGCCGCCCTCGTGGCGTTCGTCTTCGCGATGATCCAGTCCTTCAAGCGCAAGGCGTCCCCGGCGCTGATCCTGGCCTACGCGGCCTTCGAGGGTGTCTTCCTCGGAGTGATCTCCAGCACGGTCAGCACCTACATCAGCCCCGGCACGGTGATCCAGGCGGTGATCGGCACCATGTGTGTCTTCGCCGGCGTCCTGATCGCCTACAAGATGCGCTGGATCCGTGTCACCCGCCGTTTCTACGGCTTCGTGATGGCCGCGGCCATGGGCTTCGTGCTCCTGCTGGTGGTCAACCTGCTGTTCAGTGTGTTCGGCGGCGGTGACGGCCTGGGCTTCCGCAGCGGCGGCCTCGGCATCCTCTTCGGCGTCGTCGGCATCATCCTCGGCGCGTGCTTCCTGGCCCTCGACTTCAAGCAGGTCGAGGACGGCATCGCCTTCGGCGCGCCGCGCGAGGAGTCCTGGCTGGCGGCCTTCGGCCTGACGCTGACCCTGGTGTGGATCTACCTGGAGATGCTGCGTCTGCTCTCCATCCTCAATGGGAACGACTGACCCGTAGGCGCACGACGACGGACGGCCCGCAGGCGACATGCCTGCGGG
>NZ_JBHVCT010000024.1:0-79426 GCF_042803195.1 Streptomyces sp. NPDC057428 | reverse complement strand
CCGCACACCTGCGTGCGGCCCCCGTCTCCCGACCCACGGCCGAACCCCGGGGTCAGTAACCGCGCGCCGGATCCACGACGTTGCGCAGCGGCCGGCCCGCGCCGAACCGGGCCAGGTTGTCCAGCAGGAGCTCCAGGCACCGATGGTCCGTCTCGGCCGTGGCGTCCGCGCTGTGCGGCGTGATCAGCACTCCGGGCTCCGACCACAGCGGAGACGACGCGGGCAGCGGCTCGGTGGCGAAGACGTCCAGTGCCGCGCCGGCCAGCCTCCCGGTGCGCAGCGCGGACACCAGCGCGGCCTCGTCCACCACCGGGCCCCTGCCGACGTTGACGAGCACGGCTCCCGGCCGCAGCAGTGCCAGTTCGGCGTCGCCGACGAGCCCGGCGGTCTCCTCGGTCAGCGGCACGGCCACGACGAGGACGTCGAGTCCGGTCAGGAACTCATCGATCCGCTCGCGCCCGTACACCGCGGACACCCCCGGGACGTGGGAGCCGGAACCGGGGCTGCCGCCCGCACCGCGCCGACAGCCCCTCACCCGTGCCCCGAACGCGTCGAGGAGGCGGGCCGTCCGGCGGCCGATGTCCCCGAGCCCCAGGACTCCGGTCCGCCGGCCGCGCAGCTCCGCGGCGACCGGCACCTTCCAGTCCCGCTCCCGCTGCGCCGCGAGCGTCTGCGGGAGGCCCTTGAAGTGGGCCAGCAGCAGCGCCAGGACGTGCTCCGCCACCGCGCTGCCGTGCGTCCCGGCGCCGTTGGTGACGGTGAGACCGGTCGCGTCCGCGTGCCGCAGCACCGCGTGCGGCACGCCCACGGCCGTGGTGTGCAGCCAACGGCACTCCGGGTGCGTGCCCAGGAACGCGGCCACCTCGGCGTCGTCGCCCTGCCACACGAGTGCGGCGGCGCAGGGGCCGGACGTCCCGCGGCCATCCGGTCCCACCAGCGGGCCCGGCCACAGTGCGGCGACCCGCTCGCCCGCCCGCGGCGGCAGCCCGAACAGCCGCAGCCCGTCGCGCTGTCGCGTGGCCACCTAGCCGTGCGCCTCGGCGCGCTCCCGCACGCTGCGCGGACGCAGGTCGGTCCACACCGTGTCGATGTGCGACAGGCACTCCTCGCGCGTACCGGTCCGCCCCTCCTTCCGCCAGCCCTCCGGCAGCGCACCGTCGGCGCGCCATATCGAGTACTGCTCCTCGTCGTTGACGACCACCGCGAAATGCTCGGCGTTTTCCTGTGTTTCCATCACGATGATTCCTTCTCTCACTTCATGCGGTGAGCGGAGACAAGAAAAAAAGGGGAACTCCTCAGGAGCCTATCTCCTGGATTTGCGCAGTCGACAGCGGTGCGGACGTGATGCTCTCAGCGGATTGTTGAGGCGTTTCCGCGAATCTCTGACCGTAGTTGCTCCGGCCGTTCATTGCCTCTCGGCTCCCGGCGTTCCTAGGGTTTACGCAAGCGGCCAAGTGACGAGCAGAGAGTCTGGGTCAACCAAATGGATCGCACCAAGCACGGTTTGGACACCTGCGTGGTCGGACTCCACCGCCATCCCGCGGTGCGTGAGGCCGTAGGCGCCACGCACAGTGACGGCGAGCCGGTCGTGTACGTCCTCGTCGAGGACGGCCACGCCTTCGACGCGGCGGAACTGCGCCGGCACCTGGAGCAAGAGGATCATCCCGTGCCCGACGGGATCGCTCTCGTCCCCGTGCCGGAGCTCCCGCGCGCCGAGGACGGCTCCGTGGACCACGCGGAGCTCCCCGCGTTCGGCGTCCTCGGCGGTCTGCTGCCCCTGTGGCGGGAGGCGTTCGAGGACGACGGCATCGGTGCGGACGACGACTTCTTCGCACTGGGCGGCTACTCGATGCTGGCCGTGCGGCTCGTCGGCAAGATCGCCGACCGCTACGACGTCGACCTGCCGCTGGCCGACTTCTTCGACCTGCCGACCGTGCTGGACGTGGCGTACCGGCTGATCGAGCTCGGCGCGCGGCCCTCGGCACCGGAGGTGTCGCCGCACCCGGCGGACGAACTGAGCCTCAACGACCTCCTCGCCGACATCGACCGTCTCTCCGAGGAGCAGGCGCTCACCCTGCTGGGGCTGGAGGGCCCCTCGGCCGACGACGCCGCACACGGATGACCACCGGCACCCACAGGCACCGGACCTTCCCACGGAGCTGAGCATGTACCGGATCGACTTGACCGACGCCGACCGCGCACTGATCGACACCCTCGTCGAGGAGCTGCTTGCCGAGGAGCCGGCGACCGACGAGCAGCTCCTCGACGCCGTGGCCCTGCGCGCCCAGGAGATGCCGCGACCGCTGCGGGCCCGGCTGAACGACTTCCGTCTCAAAGAACCCTCCGGTGGCTGCGTGATCAGCGGTTTCCGGGTGGACGACGCCGGGATCGGCGCGACGCCCGCGCAGTGGGGCGAAGCCGACGACGACGGTCGTACCCGGCGCGAGGACATGTTCCTGCTGATGTGCGCCTCGCTGCTGGGCGACCCCATGGCCTGGGCCACCCAGCAGGACGGGCGGCTCCTGCACGACGTGGTGCCGATCAAGGGCCATGAGCACGCCCAGCTCAACTCCTCCACGGCCGAGCCGCTGACCTGGCACACCGAGGACGCGTTCCACCCGTATCGCGCCGAGTACGTCGGTCTCATGTGCCTGCGCAACCCGGACGCGGTGCAGACCACCTACGCGCTCTTCGACGACCTGGAGCTGGACGCGGAGACCAGGCGGGCGCTGGCCGGCCCGCGCTACGTCATCCGCCCGGACAACTCCCACCAGCCGGAGAACCGCACCAGACGCAGCCGGCTCCAGGCACCGGCGGACGTCATCGAACGCAGCATCCGCAGGATCGACCGGCTCAACGCCGCTCCCGAGAAGGTGCCGGTTCTCTTCGGCGACCCGCGGACGCCCTACGGCCGGCTCGATCCCTACTTCATGGACCGGACGGCCAACGACCCGGAGGCGGCGACCGCGTTCGAAGCCCTCGTCGAGCAGATCGACGCCAAGCTGACCGGCATCGCCCTGCGGCCGGGCGAGGTGCTCTTCCTCGACAACTACAAGGCCGTCCACGGCAGGAACCCCTACAGGGCCCGCTACGACGGACGCGATCGCTGGCTGCGGCGGGTCAACGTCACGCGCGACCTACGCAAGTCGCGGGACGCCCGGGTGAGCGCTGGCTCCCGCGTCATCTTCTGAGCCCGTTCCGCCTCCCCTCGCCAGGCCCACCGAAAGGCATGACCGTTTCATGAGGAAATACCGGCTGATGGTCCCAGGCCCCACACCGACCCCGCCCGAGGTCGCCGCCGCCGCGCTGCTCCCTGTCGAGGACGAGCGCACCCGGGCCTTCGCCGGCGTGTTCTCCAGGGTCCTCGACAACCTGCGACGGACCCTGCGCACCCGTAACGACGTCCTGCTGTTCACCTCCAGCATGACCGGCGCGTTCGAGGGCACCCTGCAGAACCTGTTCGCGCCCGGCGATGCCGTCCTGGTCGCCAGCAACGGCGCCTTCGGAGAGCGCTGGAGCCAGATGGCCGCCGCGTTCGGGCTGGAGGTCACCGAGGTGCGGCATGCCTGGGGCGAACCACTGGACATGGCCCGGATCTCCGCGGCGGCTGCGGCCCCGGGCCTCAGGGCCGCGATCGCCGTGCACTGCGAGACCTCGACCGCCATGGTCAACGACATCCGCGGGTTCGTGTCCGCGTGCGCGCCTCTGCTCACCGTGGTGGACTCCGCGTCCGGAGTCGGGGCCTGCGAACTGCGCACCGACGACTGGGGCATCGACGTCGTCGTGGGCGGCTGCCAGAAGGCGCTGATGACTCCGCCCGGCCTGGCCTTCGCCAGTGTCAGCGAACGGGCATGGGAGCAGCACCGGCGCGCCGGCCTGCCGCGCTTCTACTTCGACTGGGACGAGACACGCGAGGCGCTGCGCGTGGAGATCCCTCGCACACCGTGGACCCCGGCGATCTCCCTGATCAGCCAACTCGACGTGGCTCTGCGGCAGATCCACGCCGAAGGGCTGGACAACGTCCTGGCCCGGCACGTGCGGCTCGGCCGGATCGCCCGGGCGGGCGTTCACGGTCTCGGCCTGCGGCTGTTCTCACCGGACGAGGACCGCCACAGCGCGGTCACCGCCGCCGAGCTGCCGCCGGGCGTGGACGCGACCGCCCTGGTCGACCGGTTGCTGGACCGCTACGCCCTGCAACTCGCCGGGGCACAGCCCCCGTTGGACGGCCGTGTCCTGCGGATCGGGCACTGCGGCTTCATGGACGAGTTCGACGTACTGACCGCACTGTCCGCCATCGAACTGGGCCTGGCCGATCTCGGGCATCCCGTCCGGCCCGGCAGCGGCGTCACCGGCGCGCTCGAAGTCCTTCACGGCCTGCACAGCCCGTCTCCCGCGGCGGCCCGCACCGCGCGGGACAGGCAGCCGGTGCCCTGAGCCGCGCAGGCCGCCGCCCCACCCGCTCACCCGTCACTCGCGAAGGCCCGCCGGGACCGCGCCCCACTCACGAATCAGGAGCACGCCATGCATCTGCCGCGCACCGCACTGGAGGACTGGATGCGTGACTTCTACTTCGACACCTCCATCGATCTGGGCAGTAGCGGCGTGCAGTGCTGGTCACTCGCCGAGCTGCGGCGGCTTCTCGGCATCACCGTCGAAGAACTGGACGAGATCGCGCTGGACGACAGTCCCTCCTACGGCGGCCCGAACCTGCGCCGGGCCGTCGCCGACCGCTTCGCCGCCGGCGACACGGACCGTGTGATGGCCACCCACGGGTCCACGGAGGCGATCTTCGTCGTCATGAACGCCCTGCTGTCCGCCGGCGACGAGGTGGTCGTGCCGGACCCCGCCTACCACTCGCTGACCTCCGTCGCCGAGGCCATCGGCTGCCGGCTGGTGCGCTGGCGGCTCCGTCCCGAGACAGGCTTCACGCCCGACCTCGACGAACTCCGTGCGCTGGTGACCCCGCGCACCCGCATGATCGTCCTCAACTTCCCGCACAACCCCACCGGCGCCCACCTCACCCGCGGGCAGTTCGACGACCTGCTCGGTCTGGTCGACGGCCACGACCTGCACCTTGTGTGGGACGCCGCGTTCGCCGAACTCGTCTACGGTCAGGAACCGTTGCCGGATCCGTCGACGCTGCACGACCGCTGCATCGGCCTGGGCACCATGTCCAAGGCGTACGGGCTGCCCGGCACCCGCGTCGGCTGGTGTCTGGCCGCGCCGGAGATCCTGGCCCGCCTGGTACCGCTGCGTGACGCCCTGACGATCTGCCTGTCACCGCTCACCGAGCACCTCGCCGCACGCGCCCTGACCGACGCCGACCTCATTCTTGCGATCCGCCGCGCTCAGGCGGCCCGCAATCTCGACCGGCTCGCCGCCTGGGCCGAGGACAACGCCGACCTGGTGTCCTGGACCCGTCCCTCGGGCGGTGTCACGGCCTTCCCCGCCGTCGTGGGTGTCGCCGACACCGAGGAGCTCTGCCGCGAGCTCGGCCGCCGTCACGATCTACTGCTCGTCCCCGGTTCCGGCTTCGGGCATCCCGACCGCGTCCGGCTCGGCTTCGGCGGGGCCGAGGACGCCTTCGGGGAGGGGCTGGCCCGCCTTCACAAGGCGCTGGTGGAACGGCGGGGGACGCTCTGATGGACGTCGCCGACCTCCTCGCCCGGCTCCATGAACTGCCTCCGTCGCAACGCGCCCTGGTGGAACGGGCGCTGCGCGAGCGCGGCGTACCGCAGACCTGCGAGACCTCGGTCACCCAGCAGGGCTTGTGGCTCATCGACCAGATCACCCCCGACGACCGGCTCTACACGGTCGGCTGGCGCCTGCGGCTCGGCGGCCGGCTGGACACCGGCGCGCTCACCGGGGCGGTGGACGCGCTGGTCGCCCGGCACGCGGCCCTGCGCACCACGTTCACCGTCGAGGACGGCCGCCCGCTCCAGGTCGTACACCCCCAGCTCCGCACACCCGTCCCGGTCGACGACCTGCGCGAGCTGGACGGCCCCGCCCGCGAACAGCGGACGGCGGACCTGTGCGCCGCGGAGGTCGCCTGTGCCTTCGATCTGGAGAAGGGCCCGCTGGCCCGCTTCCGGCTGATCCGTGTGGCCGACGAGGAACACGTCCTCACGATCGTCGTCCACCACATCGTCTTCGACGCCGTCTCGGTGGACGTGGCCCTGCGCGACCTCTCCCAGGTCTACAACGCTCTCGTCGCCGGCGGCGCGCCCCCGCACACCGCGCCCCCGCCCCAGTACCCGCAGTTCGCCCGCTGGCAGCGCCGCCACCTCACCGGTCCGCGGCTGGAGCAGCTGATCGGTTACTGGCGCCGACAGCTCACCGGCGCACCGGGCCTGCTGGCCCTGCCGACGCTACGGCCGCGCCCGGCCGAACAGTCGCACGCCGGAGCGGAGTACACCGCCGTCCTCCCGGCCCAACTCAGCAAGCGACTACGCGCGTTGGCCCGCGGCGAGCGCAGCACCCTGTACACGGTCCTGCTGGCCGGCTTCCAGGTCCTCCTGTCCCGCTACAGCGGACAGCGCGACATCAGCGTGGGGACCGTGGCCCACGGCCGGGTCCGCAGCGAGTTCGAGCAGATGATCGGCTACTTCGTCAACACCCTGGTGGTGCGCGGCGATCTGACCGGTGATCCGAGCTTCCGGGAGCATCTGCGCCGCACCCGGGCCACGTTCCTGTCCGCCTACGACCACCAGGCACTCTCCTTCGACCGCCTGGTGGAGGAACTGGCCCCGCACCGCGGCCTCAGCCACAACCCGCTCGTCCAGGTCGTGTTCGAGTCCCACGACGAGGACGAATGGCAACAGCGGACCCGCTTCACCGGCTTGGAGATGGGACAGCTCCTGCCCATCGAGCTCGGCCGCTCGAAGTTCGACCTGAACGTGTCGGCCGTCGAGCACGACGGCACCATCGACGTGACCGTGGAATACGCCACCGATCTGTTCGACGAGCCAGGCGTCGCGCGCATGGTCGCGCACTACCGGCAGCTCCTGGAGAGCGTCGTGGCACAGCCGGACACGCCCATCGGCGCCCTGGAGATGCTCCTCCCGGAGGAACGGCTCCTGCTCGCCGCACAGCCGGCACCACCGGCGCGCTCCGCCTGCCTGCACGACCTCGTCCAGCGGCACGCGATCGCCACACCCCGGGAACCGGCCGTCTCGGACGGCGAACGCACCGTCTCCTACGGCGACCTCGACGCCGGCGCGGCCCGGCTCGCCCAGTGGCTGACCACACACGGCGTCACCCCGGAGACGGTCGTGGCCGTGGCGCTGCCCCCGTCGCCGGACCACGTCCTGGTCACCCTGGCGGTCCTCAAGGCGGGTGCCGTGTGTCTGCCCGTCGATCTCCAGGCGCCGACGGACACGCTGCGCACCGTCCTGGCCGATGCCCGCCCGGCTCTGGTGATCACCGACAAGGCGGCACTCCGCGAGCCGCTGGACGCCGGAACCGTCCTCCTCCTCGACGACGAAGCCCTCACCGCCGACCTCGCCGCACCCACCGGCACCTCCCGGCCGACCCGCGTCCTGCCCGGCCAGGCCGCCTTCCTGCTGTACACCGGCGCGGACGACGCGCAGCCGCACGGAGTGCTGCTCACCCATCACGGCCTCGCGAACGCGTTGCACCACACGGCCGCGCCGGGGAGCTCGGTCCGTCCGCACGGCGCCCCGGGAACCGACCGCGCTCTCTGGGAGACCTTCACGGCGCTGACCACCGGCGCCCACCTGGTTCTCGCCTCCGCCGACGAGCCGTCGTCCCACCACGTCACCATCGTCGGCCCCGGACCCGGCGACGGCTCGGCTCGCGTGCCGGGCCTCGCTCTCACGGACGAGGGCCCGGCGACCCCGGACGCCCGGCCGGACGGCGAACCCGCGCCGGCCATCGGGTACGGACAGACCGAGACCTCAGTCCTCGCCCTCACCGCCGAGCTCCGGCCGACCCCGTCCGGACTGCTCCCGCTCGCCCCGGCCGCCGGGGTCCGCGCCCGGGTGCTCGACGCGGACCTGCGCAGGCTTCCTCCGGGCGTGAACGGCGAGTTGTACATCGGCGGCGCGGGTCTGGCACAGGGATACCACGGACGTCCGGCCCGAACTGCGGCACGGTTCCTCCCCGACCCCTACGGACCGCCCGGGGCACGGATGTTCCGTACCGGCGATCTCGCCCGCCTGGACGACCGGGGGCGGGTCGTCGTCCTCGGACGCGCCGCCCATCGAGTCCTCGTGCACGGCCTGCCCGTGGAGCCCGGCGCCGTCGAGGCCGCGCTGCGGAGCCACCCGGAGGTGGAGCGGGCGGTCGTGTCGATGGCCGACCACACCGACGGCCCGCGCCCGATCGCCCACGTGGTGGCGGCCTCGGGCACGACCGTCGAACCGCAGCAGCTGCGTCGGCACGTCGCGGGCCTGCTAGCGGCCCACATGGTGCCCGCGGCCGTCCTGGTGACCGACGCGCTGCCCACCGCGCCCAACGGGCGGCTGGACCGGGCCGCCCTTCCCGCACACGAGCCCGTTCGCGCACCGGCCGACCGGGAGCCGGGCACACCCCTTGAGGCCGTACTGCGCGAACTGTTCGCCGACGTACTCGACCTGCCCTCGGTCGGACTCGACGACGACTTCTTCGACATCGGCGGTCACTCCATGCTCGCGTCCCGGCTGATCGCCAGGGTGAGCGACGTGCTCGACGTCGAGATGGGGCTGCGGACGCTGTTCGAGGCGCCGACGGTGGCGGAACTCGCTCTCACGCTCCAGCACACGGACGAACGGCCGGAAGCGGTCCAGGGCGATCTCGACGTCATGCTGCCGCCACGGATCCCCAGCGACCAGACGAGCGAGCCCGGTCCGTCCGTGTCCGTCGACACCGACCCGATCGCGTTGCGGGCCGGTCTCGCCGGGGCCGCGCCCGTGCCCGCGTCCACGGCCCAACGCGCCCTGTGGTTCCTGGACCGGGTCATGGAGCCGGGTGACCGGGCTGCCTACAACCTGGGCAAGGCGATGACCTTGCGCGGCCCGCTCGACCCGGACCTGCTGGAGCGATGCCTGACGGAGATCGTCCGCAGGCACCAGGTGCTGCGGACCACCTTCACCGCCGAGGACGGCGTCCCCCTGCAGGTGGTCCACGACGCCGGCCTGGTCCGGCTGCCGGTGCGCGACGTCAGCGCGCTCCCACCGGCGGAGCGGACCGAGGCGGTGCGCCTGCTGGCCGAGGGCGAGCTGTCCCGCCCGTTCGATCTGGCCGCGGAGCCGCTCTTCCATGCGCTGCTGGTGCGCTCGACCCCGGCCGAGCACACCCTGGTGCTGGTCTTCCACCACGCGGTCTTCGACGGTTGGTCGTTCGGCGTCCTCCTCGACGAACTGGCGGCGTTGTACGCCGCGTTCGGGGCGGGGCGCCGCTCGCCGCTCGCCGAACCGGCTTTGCAGTACACCGACTACTCGGTGTGGCAGCAGACCCGGTTCGACCAGGGCGCCCTGACCGAGGGGCTGGCCTACTGGCGGCGTGCCCTGGCCGGTGCCCCCGGCCTGCTGGCCCTGCCGACGGACCGGCCGCGTCCGGCCGCGGCGTCGTACACCGGTGCGCAATTCGCCTTCGTTCTGCCTCCGGACCTGACGGCCGGCGTCCGCTCCCGGGCGCGCGCGGAGGGCTGCACCCTCTACATGGTGCTGCTCGCCGCCTACCAGGTACTGCTGGCCCGGCTGTCGGGGCAGCGGGAGGTCCTCGTGGGTTCCCACGTCGCCTGTCGGCCGCGCACCGAACTGGAGGCGCTGCTCGGATTCTTCGTCAACACCGTGGTGCTGCGCGGAGAGGCCGCGGACGAGCTCACGTTCCGGGCGTACCTGCGGCGGACCCGGCAGACGGTGCTCGATGCGCTGGAGCACCAGGACGTGCCCTTCGAGCTCGTCGTCGAGGAGCTCAGGCCGGAGCGGACCCTGAGCCACAACCCGCTGTTCCAGGCCATGTTCACCCTCCAGAACACCGGCGCCGAGGACCCTGTGCGGCTTCCCGGCATTGAGGCCGTCCCCTGCGCGGTGACCACCAGCGACGCCAAGTTCGACCTGAGCCTGGACGTGGTGGAGGACGGCGACACGCTGCGCTGCGAGATCGGCTACCGCACCGACCTGTTCGAGCCGGAGACCGCGCAGCGGCTGAGCCGGCGCTACACGCAGCTCCTCGCCCAGTTCCTCGCCGAACCGGAGCGGACTCTGGGAAGCGTGGACCTGCTGCTGCCCGAGGAGGCGTCGGGGCTGCTGCGACAGGGACGGGGACCGGCCGTACCGGGCGCGCCCGCCACGCTGCACGGCCTGATCGAGGAGCAGGTGCGCCGCACACCGGACGCCCCGGCTGTGCTCTGCGACGGCGCCGACGCGCAGGTGCCGCCTTCGGCGGAGGCCGTGGTCGCTTCCGAGAGGGAGGAACTGTCGTACACCGGCCTGAACGAGCGGGCGAACCGTGTCGCGAGGGCCCTGGTCCGGCAAGGCGTCGGCCCGGAGTCCCTGGTCGCGGTCGCGCTGCCCAGATCGGCGGACCTGATCGTCGCCCTGCTGGCCGTGCTCAAGGCCGGCGGAGCATACGTACCGATTGACCTCGACCACCCGGCGGCCCGCATCGGCCACATGCTCGACGACGCCCGGCCCGTCACCGTCATCACGGAGACCTCTGTCGAGGAAACAGGCGTGCTGTCCGAGCGGCACGGCGCCGCGGTCCTGTTCCTCGACACCCCGGAGACGGTGTCGCTCCTGGCAGATCTGGACGGTACGGACCTCACCGACGCGGACCGCGACGGACCCCTGTCGCCGGAGCACCCGGCCTATGTCATCTACACCTCCGGCTCCACCGGCCGGCCCAAGGGTGTGACCGTCTCCCACGCCGGCGTGGTCAACCAATTCGCGTGGATGCAGCGCGAGTACGAGCTCACTGCGGCCGACCGCGTTCTGCACAAGACGCCGGTGGGATTCGACGTATCGGTGTGGGAGCTGTTCTGGCCTTTGACGTCGGGGGCCACGACAGTGGTGGCCCGGCCGGGCGGTCACCGGGACGCCCGTTACCTTGCCGGGCTCATCCAGGACGAGCGGGTGACAGTCGTCCAGTTCGTCCCCTCGATGCTCCAGCTGTTCCTCGACGACCGCACGGCCCGCGAATGCGTCGGCCTGCGCCTGGTGATCTGCATCGGTGAGGCGCTGCCGTCCGAATTGCATCGCGCGTTCGACGCTCTGTTCGACATCCCCTTGCACAATCTCTACGGACCGACCGAAGCCACCGTCGCCGTGACCGCGTGGACCGGTCGGCCCATGGGCTCCGACGGCGGTCCGACGCCGATCGGCCGGCCCACCGACAACACACAGGTCTACGTCCTGGACGCCTCCCTCCAGTTCGTTCCCACCGGTGTCACCGGAGAGCTGTATCTGTCCGGTGTACAGCTGGCCAGGGGGTACTTCGGGCAGCCCGCGCTGTCGGCGGAACGGTTCCTGCCCAACCCCTTCGGCACTCCGGGCGAGCGGATGTACCGTACCGGCGACCTCGTCAGATGGAACGCCGACGGAACACTCGCCTACCTCGGCCGCACGGACGACCAGGTCAAGGTCCGCGGCTTCCGTATCGAACTCGGCGAGATCGAGTCCGCGCTCCTGACGCATCCAGCCGTACGGCAGGCCGCCGCCACGGTTCGCGAGGACGTTCCGGGTGACAGACGGATCGTCGCGTACGTGGTGCCGACGACGGGCGCCGCCACTGAATCCGCCCTCCTGCGGGCGCATGTGGCGGCGGTGCTGCCGGAGTACATGGTGCCTGCGGCCGTGGTGGTGCTGGAGGCGCTGACGCTCACGGCGAACGGCAAGCTCGACCGGGCGAGCCTGCCGGCGCCGACGGTCGACCGGCCGGCGAGGGAAGCCGCCGAACGGCCACGCACCCCGCACGAGCGCCTGGTCGCGGACGCCTGGGCAGAAGTCCTGCACCGGGACGACATCGGCCTGCACGACAACTTCTTCGACCTCGGCGGCAACTCCCTCTCCGCCATGCGGATGGTGGCCCGCATCGAACAGACGGGCGGCCGGGCTGTCCGGCCCGCCGCCGTCTTCCAGGCACCCACGGTCGGGCAGTTGGCCGCACTGCTGAGCGATGAGGACGCCACGGGCGACGCGTCACCCCTGGTGACGTTGCGCGGCGGCGGTGCCGGGGCGCCCGTCTTCCTCGTCCACCCCATCGGCGGCAACGTCCTGTGCTACGCCGGGCTGTGCGACGAACTGGGCTCGGACCGGCCCGTCCACGGCCTGGTCGCGCGCGGCCTCAGCGGCGACGAGGTGCCACGCGACCGCATCGAGGCCATGGCGGCCTCCTACCTGGCCGCCCTGCCGAAAGCCACCACCGACCGGCCTTTCCTCCTCGCGGGCTGGTCGATGGGAGGTGCCGTCGCCCTTGAGATGGCCCGGCAGTTCCTCCGGTCGACAGGCCGGCCCCTCCCGGTGGTGATGCTGGACAGCTACCCGGCGCACCCGCACGGCGCCACCGGCGGTGAGCAGGACGAGGCCGCGCTGCTGGCCGACTTCGCCGCGGACTGGGGAGGCAACCTGGACCTCGACTTCGGCCTGTCCTACAGCGACCTCGCGGAGATCGGGGTGCGCGCCGGCCTTGAGCGGTTGCTGGCACGTGCCAAGGCCGCCGGTGTGCTTTCCCTCGACGACGACCTGGTCCTGCTGGACCGCCTGTTCCGGACGTACGCGGCACACGCCGTCGCGCTGGACCACCTCCGGCCCGCCACCCCCTACCCGGGACCGGTGACCCTGCTCGCCGCAGGCTCCGGGCGGCTGGGCGACGCGGTGGACCACGGTTGGTCCCACCACGTGACCGGGCCACTCAGCGTCGTGGAGGTGCCGGGAGACCACTACAGCATCCTGCGCGAACCCCAACTCCCGCACACCGCGGCTGTCTTCCGGGCGCAGCTGAAGGCGAGCGACCCCTCATGAGACATCCGCACGCGCCACTCGCAGACCGGATGCGCGACTTCCGCCGCGACACGAAGACCGACCTGGGCGGCGGCGTGCCGGGGCGCCTCCTTCCGGCGAGCAGGAAGCGGCGCACCTCCAGCGGGAGATGGCCGGCCTCGGTGTCGCCGAAGACCCGCGGTCCCGGCTCGCGCATGTCTGCACGGCCGTCTCCCGCGGGACCCGCCGGCACGTACCGGAACGCCGGTGCACCTCGCCGCCGCCGACCGGCGCGACGGCGGAGCCCTTGTCCAGGACCTGTGGCTGCCTTACGCCGGCGGAGAACCGGTGCGGCACACGGCGGACCGCACCATCGAGCAGACGACCTGGCCGGCGGCGCACCTCGACCAGGCGGACCACTTCAGCGGAGCGGACCCGGTGATCCGGGCGGACGACAACAGCGATCGGAGACAGCGGCCGTGGCAGGCAAACCCCATGTTGTGATCAGCGGTGACCCGGACACGGCCTCGTTGCGCGTCCTGCTGGTCCCGCACTCGGGAGCCGGAGCGGCGAACGCGCGCGTCCTGGTCCCCCACCTGCCGCCGGACTGGCAGCTGTCGGCCGTCAGGCTCCCCGGCCGTGAGTCCCGCATCCGCGAGCCGGTCGGAGACCTGCCCGGTCTGGCCGCCGACGTGGCGGCAACGGCGCGCGCTCTCGCCGGTACGGCACCCCTGCTGGTGGTCGGCGTCTGTGCGGGCGCCGTCATCGCCCTGGAAGCGGTACGGACGCTCCAGGACTCCGATCCGGGGCTGGTGGCGGGTCTCGTCACCGTCTCCTACTGGTCGGTGGACCATGCACCGGACACCACGCGACTGCTGCCCGACGGTGACGACACCGAGGAGTTGATGGCCGCGGTGCGCGGCTTCGGCTACGTCCCGCAGCACGTCGCCGACGACGACATGGCGCGCATCTACCTGCCACTCATCGTCGCCGACATGCGGGCCGTCCAGGACTACCGGAGCGAGCCCGAACCCGTACTCACCTCTCCCCTCCTGGTGATCTCCGGCGAGGACGATCCGCTGTGCCCTCCGGAGCGCGTCGCCCGCTGGGCACCGTTCGCCGAGCGGTCCCGGCAGGCCCGGATCCCGGGCGGACACATGCTGCTGGTCGAGCGCCCGGCGGAACTGGTGGGAGCGATCGCGGCGAACCTGGACCACTTCCGATGAGCCCCGACCACGCGGGCCTCCCGCCACGACACGACCCCACACGACGAGAAAGGTGCGCGGTGATGGAAGCGACCGAGACAGCGGCCGAGCGGCGGCTCGACCTCCTCCTTCTCCGGCAGTGGGAGCGCGAGCCGGACCTGCCGGCCCTCATCCGCGGCGACAGCGTCGTCACCGCGGGCGAACTCAAGAGCCGGGTGCTGGCCCTGGCCGCAGCGCTCCGCGACCAGGGCGTGGTCGACGGCGACCGGGTGGCGGTCTACCAGCCCCGCTCCATCGAGTTCGTGGTGTCCCTGCTGGCCGTCGTGTTCGCCGGTGCGGCCCACGTCGCCTTCGACGTCGGCGACCCGCCCGAGCGGACCCGGCACGAGATCGAGGACTGCACGGCCCGCCTGGTCCTCACCACCCGGGAAGGGGCGGCCCGCCTCGACCCGCCTGCGCCGGTCCTACTGGTCGACGGCCACCGGCAGCCGGCCCCCGACCGGCTCGCGCCACCTCGCACCACGCCCGACGCGCCCGCCGTCGTCCTCTTCACGTCCGGCTCCACCGGCCGCCCCAAGGCCTCCGTCATCAGCCACGCCGCGGTTGCCTCCCGGATGGCGGCCTTCCAGAGCGGCCACCCCATGGGCCCCGGCGACCGCGTCCTGCACCACACCACCTGCACCTTCGATCTCCACCTCGCCGAGCTGTACTGGCCGCTGCTGGTCGGCGCGGCCGTGGTGATCGCCGAGCCGGGACGGCAGCGCGACGCGGCCCATCTCGAGCGGCTCATCCGCAGCACACACGTCACGACGTTCTGCTGTGTTCCCTCACTGCTGGAACTGTTCCTCCTCGACCGCGACGGCGCCCAACGCTACGACGGGCTAAAGTACGTCATCGCCGGTGGTGAAGCCCTCAGCGCCGACCTGGTCCGGCGCTTCCACGCACGCTCCACCGCCTCGCTGACCAACATCTACGGGCCCAGTGAGTGCACCGTCTTCGCCACCGCCTGGACCTGCCCGCGCGACCCGGATCCGGAGCTGGTGCTCATCGGCCCGCCGATACCCGACACGACCGTGCACCTCCTCGACGAGAACCGCCGGCCGGTCCCCGACGGGCAGCCGGGCGAGGTCCACATCGGAGGCGTGGGCGTGGCTGACGGATACCTGGGCCGTCCGGAGCTGACGGCGCAGCGGTTCGTCACCGGTGTCCCCGGCACCGAGGGCCGCCTGTACCGCACCGGGGACCTGGCCCGCCGTCACGCGGACGGCGCACTGGAGTTCCTGGGGCGGATCGACCACCAGGTGAAGATCCGTGGGGTGCGGGTGGAGACCGGGGAGATCGAGGCGACGGCGCTGCGCTGTCCCGGGGTACGCCAGGCCGCCGTGGTCGCCGCGGGTGACGGCAGCGCCAAACGGCTCTACGCCTACGTCGTACCGGAGCCGGACGCGGATCGTGCGGCGCTGCCCGGCGAACTGCGCGCCCGGCTGGGGGAGTGGCTCCCGCAGGCCATGCTGCCCTCCGCCATCGCCGTCCTCGATGCGCTGCCCCTTACCCAGAACGGCAAGCTGGACCGTCGGCTGCTGTCGGAACGTGCCCTGGCCGCACGCCCGGCGCCGCCCACGCCGCTCCCGGCGGCCACCGACCTCTCCACCCCCGACCGCATGGAGGATCTGGTGTCCGGGATCTGGCGGGCGGTGCTGGGTGTGCCCCGCCTCGCCCGTGACGAGGACTTCTTCGACATCGGCGGGGACTCCTTCCGCGCGGTACAGGTCATGGGTGCCGTCCAGGACGCGCTCGGCCGCAAGGTTCCGCTCGACGTCCTGCTGCGCCAGCCGACCGTGCAGCTGTTCTCGACCGAGTTGCTGGCGCTGACCAGGAACGAACAGCCCTCGCACTGACCCCCTTCCGCCTCGAACGTCCGCCCTCCCGAAGAGACCGGAGCTCAGTCATGGCCCCCACTTCAGACCTGGACTGCCTGATCATCGGCTACAACGACGTACCGTTCTCGCAGCAGTGGAACCGGGTCAGCAACCGCGGCGCGCGGGATCCCGAGCGCCTGATGTTCATGCGCGACCACCTCCTGTTCGACGGCGAACGGCTGCCGTACATGGACGTGATGAACAAAGTCCTGCACCGTGCCGGAAAGATGGACGAGAACGTCTACATCCACGGCGGCGAGACCCCCAACCTCGCCGCCCACTACCTGGCCAACTACCTGCTCAGGCACGGTTTCTCCGCGGAGTGCACCAGTCTCTTCGGCTGCGAGCAGGACCGTATCCGCGACATCCTCCAGACCCGGCGCCCCCGCGTCGTGGCGATCACCACGACGTACTACATCATCCCGAACCCGGTCGTGGAGATCACTCGCTTCATCCGTGAGGTGCTGCCCGGGACGACGATCGTGGTGGGCGGCCCGCTGGTCGGCAACCTGCTCAAAGACCTGGAGAAGGACGAACTCTCCGAGGTCCTGACGTGGATGGACGCCGACGTCTACATCAACGAGTCCCAAGGAGAGTGGACCCTCACCCAGGTCGCCGCGGCGCTGCGCGAAGGCAGCGACCTGAAGGACGTACCGAACCTGTTGCTGCCCACCGGTGCCGGTGACTTCAAACTCACCCGGATCAAGGCCGAGGCCAACGTGCTGGACGAGTGCGCCATCGACTGGTCCACGTTCGGCGACAGCCTCGGCCCGACCGTGCACACCCGCACCGCACGCAGCTGCGCCTTCAAGTGCAGCTTCTGCGACTACCCGATACGTGCCGGCGCGTTGACGCTGGCCAGCGTGGAGACCGTGGAACGGGAACTGCGACAGCTCGACCGGATGGGCGTCAAGCAGATGGTGTTCATCGACGACACCTTCAACGTGCCCGGACCCCGGTTCAAGGAGCTGTGCCGGATGATGGCGCGCAACGACTTCGGATTCCAGTGGTACTCCTTCTTCCGCGCGGGCACGGCCCGCGACGAGGAGACCTACAACCTGATGGCGGAGAGCAAGTGCCGCGCGGTCTTCCTCGGCATCGAGGCCGGTGACGACGGGATCCTGCGCAACATGTCGAAGGTGGCCACGCTCGACCGCTACCGGGTCGGCATCGAGCGCCTGCACGCGCGGGGCATCGACACCTTCGCCTCGTTCATCTCCGGGTTCCCCGGCGAGACCGAGAAGACCGTCCAGAACACCATCGACTTCATCAACGAGGTCGGGCCGACCTTCTGGCGCACCGAACCCTGGTGGTACAACCACCGCGCGCCGGTGCAGAAGCAGGCGGCCGAGTTCGGGCTCACCGGACGGGAGTACAGCTGGCGGCACAACACCATGGACATCAACGGTGCGGTGGACGCCTGCCACGCCCTGTTCGACCAGGTGACCAACTCACTGTGGATGCCGGGATACAACTTCGACTTCTGGGCGCTTCCCTACCTCATGGGCAAGGGCCTCGACATGCCGGACATCGTCGAGTTCCACCGGCTGGCCCGGCAGATCATGGACTACAACGACCGCCCGGGCGCCGGTCCGGCACCGGAGATCGTCGACCGGATGTACCACGTCTTCGACAACGCGCCGCGTATCACCGGAAAGTACCGTCCGCCGGCGGGCCGGGAGGCCGTGCCCGCCGTGGCGGCCTGAGCGACGCGACCGCGCGCGCAGTGCCCCTTTCCCGCCTTTCCGCAGCGCCAGACCACGAGGATGGAACCGCATGATCGCGCCCCAAGACCTACTCAACCCGGGACTGTCCCCGGGAACGTCGTGCGACACCGCCGGCGTGCACGACGTCTTCGCCCGGCGTGCCCGGGAGCATCCCGGCACGACCGCCGTCGCCTCGGTGGCGGGTCCCGACACCGCCTGGGCCGACACCGAGCGGCTCACGTTCGCCGAACTCGACGCGCTCGCCGACCGGTTAGCGCACCGGCTGACCGCTCTGGGCGTCGGCATCGAGTCCCGGGTGGGCATCTGCGTCGAGCCGTCCGTGGGGCTCGCGGTGGCCATGCTCGGCATCATGAAGGCGGGCGCGGCCTTCGTGCCGCTCGACCCCGACTACCCGGCCGCCCGGCTGAGCCACCTGCTGGAGCACTCCGGCGCCGCCGTGGTCGTCGCGCAACCGGAGACGGCGGCACGGCTCCCGCACGGCGACGCCGAACTCCTGCTGCTGGACGCCGGATTCACGGAGCTCGCCGGTGAGCCCGCGCCGCCCCCGCGGGTGGAGGTGGGCCCGGACAGCACGGCCTGCGTCATCTACACCTCCGGCTCCACCGGCGTGCCCAAGGGTGTGCTGATCACCCACCGCGGTCTCACCAACCTCGCGCAGGCTGCGGCCGGCACCTTCGGTCTCGGGCCCGGTCAGCGGTTCCTCCAGCTCGCCTCCGTCAGCTTCTCCGCCGCCCTGGAGGAGATCTTCCCCGCCCTGCTCAGCGGTGCGACGCTGCTCATGGCCGGCTATCAGCGGGCGCTGCCGACCGTCCGCCACTTCCTGCGGATCCTGGAGCGGTACGAGGTCACCGGCTTCGAGATCACCACCGCCTACTGGCACCAACTGGCCGACGAACTGGCCGAGTCCGGCCGGCGCCTGCCCGACACGGTCCGATGGGTGGTGATGGGCGGCGACCGGGTGCGCCCCGACCGGGTGCTGGCCTGGCGCGAGTCAGGGATCCCGCTGATCCACGTCTACGGCCCCACCGAGTCGACCGCCACCGCCACCTACCACCACTCGGGCCGCACCGCGCCTCGCGCGGACGGACTGCTGCCGATCGGCACCGCCATCGACAACACGGACGTACGGCTCCTGGACGGCGACCTGCTTCCCGTGGCCAGGGGCGACGCCGGCGAGGTGTTCGTCGCGGGCCGAGCCCTGGCCTGCGGCTACCACCGGGCGCCGGGCGAGACCGCGGCTCGCTTCCTGCCCGACCCGTACGGACCCGCCGGCACCCGGATGTACCGCACCGGCGACCTGGCGCGGCTGCTCCCGGACGGCCAGCTGGAGTTCCTGGGCCGCACGGACAACCAGGTGAAGATCCGCGGGTTCCGGGTCGAGCCCGGCGAGATCGAGGCGGTACTTCAGCAGCATCCCGCCGTACGACAGGCCCTGGTCACCGTGGAACGGCGGGAGGACGGCAGCGAGAGCGCCGTCCTGCTGGCCCACGTCACACCGGCCCCCGGAGAGCTCCCGGCCCAGCCGGACGACCCGCGCGCCGCGCAACTGCACGACTACCTCGCCGGGTTGCTCCCGGCCTACATGGTGCCGGCCACCGTCACCGTCCTGGACGCGATTCCGCTCACCGCGCACGGCAAGGTCGACTTCGCGGCGCTGTCGTCCACGGCACCGGGCGGGTCGGACGGCGCCGCGGCCGGCCGGCGGCCCAGGCCGGGCACGGAGGCGGACCTGGCCGCGATCTGGCGGTCGGTGCTCAAGCTCGACCACGTCGCCGCGGACGACGAGTTCCTCGCCCTCGGTGGCAACTCGCTGCAGGCGGTGAAGATCGCGGCACGGCTGCACCGCGAACTCGGCATCGACATCCTGCCCAACGACCTGCTGGCGTCCCGGACCGTCGCCCAGCTCGCCGCACTCATCGACGGCAGACGACCGGACGGGCAACCGACCCCGCAGGCCGCGCAGGTGGCCAAAGAGGTCGAGATCCGCGAGATGGCCCAATGGGCCCGCAAACGCGCCGCCGTCGAGGCCTCCCTCGCCCGGTACGCCGACGGCCGTCGCGCCGCACCGATCTCACCGGCCCAGCAGGGCCTGTACATGCTCAGCCAACTCGCCCGGGACATCCCGCTGTACAACGAGGCCTGGCAGTGCCGGCTGACCGGACCGCTGGACCGCGGCGCGTTCGACCGCGCCATCGAGGAGATCGCCCGACGACACGAGTCGCTGCGCACCTCCTTCGGTCTTCTCGGCGGCAGCCCGGTCCAGTTCGTCGCCCCGGACACGGACATCCCCGTACGGTACGTCGACGTGTCGACCCGACCGCACGACGTGCCGGCACTGCGCGAAGCGGAGATACGTGATCCGATCGACCCGGCCGAGCCCCCGCTGCTGCGCGTCCTCGTCCTGTCCCTGTCACCGACCGAGCACATCGCCGTGTTCACCGCGCACCACCTCATCGTCGACTTCGTGTCCGTGGACGTCTTCATGGACGAACTCGCCGCCTGCTACGCGGCCTTCCGCACCGACCGCGACCCGGACCTGCCGGCGCCCTCGCTCCAGTACGGCAACTACGCCCTGTGGCAGCGCAACCACCTGCGGGGAGAGAACCTCGACCGGCTGGTCGACTACTGGCGCGGCCGGCTCGCCGATCCGGAGCCCGAGCCGCTGGACCTCGGCTTCGACCGTCCCGTACCGGAGACCGCCGACTACCGCGGCCGGCGTCTGGCGGTGGACCTGCCCGCCGCCCTGCGGGAAGCCGTCCACACGCTGGCCAGGCGCGAGGGCGTCACCCCGTTCATGGTGCTGCTCACCTGCTTCTACTCCCTGCTGCACGCCCGCTCGGGCAGCGACGACCTATGTGTGGGCACGCCGGTCGCCAACCGGGGCGGTCCGCTCACCGACCGGCTGATCGGCTGCGTCAGCAACACCGTCGTCCTGCGCCAGCAGGTGCCCACGGGCGTCCGCTTCCGCGACCTTCTGGCCACGGTGCGCGACAACTGTCTCGGCGCCTACGCACACCAGGCGCTGCCGTTCGACCAGTTGGTGGAGAAGCTGGGTCCGCGCCGGCACCCCGGCCGTAGTCCGTACTTCCAGGTGCTGCTCGCGCTGGAGGACGCGAAGGCGCTGGAGCGCTCCTTCTCCGGACTGACGCTCGACCAGAACGTCATCCTGCCGACCGGATACGCGAAGTTCGAACTGGTCTGCGTGGTCGAGGACCACGGCGACCGGCTGGAAGTGGGCCTGACCTACCGCACGAGCCTGTTCGACGAGGCCACGGCGCGCGACCTCGCCTCAGCATACGAACGGCTGCTCACCCAGTACACCACCGACCCGGACCAGCCCGTCTCGGCCGGAATGGACGCCGCGTACACCGGCGGCCGACGCACCCCTCTCAGCAACACCGTGGAGAATCAATGACGACCGACGCAACCGACGCGCCGGAACGGCCGGCTCCGGACCGGCCCCTGGCCGAACTGATCAGGAACGCGGCGTACTGGCGGTGGGTGGCCGCCACCATGCTGTACCGGCTCCCTCCCATCATGGCGCCGTTCGCCCTGGTCCTGGCCAGCACCCACTACACCGGCAGCCCGGCCGTGGGCGGCATGCTGGTCGGCTTCACGACGGTGCCGTGCATCCTGATCGCGCCGCTGTTCAGCCGGCTGCTGGAGCGGCTGGGCCGCGAACGGTGGACTCCGCGGGTCCTGGCCGCGGGTGGCGTCGGGCGGCTCGGAGTGGCCGGCGGCTTCGCCTTGCACGCCCCGCTGTGGACCCTGTTCGTCCTGTCCCTCATCGGCAACATGGGCACCTTCGGGGTCGGCGGCGCCATCAGGACCCTGCTGCGCACCACGGTGCCGCAGCGACTTATCGGCTCCGCGTTGTCGCTCGACGCGGTTCTCGTCGAACTCATCGTCGTCGGAGCACCCTTCGTGGTCTTCGTCTGCGCCCTCTTCGGTCCCGCGTACGCGCTGGCCGTCATGGGTGCCGCCATGCTGGCCGACGCGCTGCTGCTGTGGCCGAAGCGGTCTGGCGCGGCCGTTCTCCAGGAGGCGAACGAGGCCACCGGCAAGCCGGAGAAGAAGGACGACGGAATCGCACCCGGCCTCCCGGACTCGGTCGGCGTCTGGCGCAACCCGGCCTTCCTGTTCTGGGCGCTGGTGACCATGGCCTTCGGACACTTCCTGGGCACCGCCGAAGTGGGCGCGCTGCCCCGGGTGACCCTCGACGGCGGCGGCGCCTCCGAGGCTGCCGTCCTCACGGCGGTGCTCGGCGGGGCCAGCGCGCTGGCCGGGCTCGTCTACGCCTGGTACGCGACCCGGATCGGCGTCGGGTTCACGGTGCGTGCCGTCGTCCTGCTGCTCACGATGACGGCGGCCACACTGGTCATCGCCACCGTCTCGGGCTGGTGGGGACTGGTCGCGGGCTTCGCACTCCTCGGTCTGTGCGCCGCTCCGCTGAACTCGGTGATGACGGAGGCACCCGGGTACCTGGTCCCGCAGTCCCGGATGTCGGAGGCCTTCACCGTGCTCGTCGCCACGCAGAGCATCGGATACGCGTTCGCCGGTGTGCTCCTCGCCGGTGTCAGCGTCCATCACATGCTGCTGCTCGGCCCGGCGACCGCGGTCGTGGCGCTGGCCGCCGCCGTCGTGCTGCGGCCCGCTCGGGCCGGGGCCGCCGTGGCCGCCGCCGCACGCTAGCTCTCCTGCTGAACGAACCGGTGGCCCGTCCCCAGGGGACGGACCACCGGTTCGTCATCGCCGTGCATGTTCAGCTCGGCGGCCGCAGGGCCGGACGCCTGTTCGCGTAGCTGTGGCCCAGCAGTACCGCCTCGGTACGGGTGCGCAGGTTGAGCTTGGTGAGGATGTGGTAAACGTGGCTGCGGACCGTGGCCTCCTGGACATGCAGCCGATGGGCGATGGCGGTATTGGTGATGCCGTGACCCAGGGCTTCCAGCACCTCCAGCTCCCGCTCGGTCAGCACATCCTCGACCTGGGGCAGCGACAGGTGCTCGCGCCGGATGCCGTCCGCCATCCAGGCCACCAGGACCTCGGCGATGGAGGCGGACAGATAGGTGCGTCCGCCGTGTGCCTCCAGCACGGCGGTGCCGAGATCATGCTGGCTGGTGTTGCGGTCCACGAAGCCGCGGACCGCGTACTTCACCGCCTTGCGCAGCGTGACGGCGTCGTCCGGCTGCATCAAGGTCACCACGGCCGGTCTCCGACCGGTCGTGACCTGATCGTGCAGCGCCGTTCCTGCCCTGTCCTTGAGATAGTCGCCACCGACGAGCAGCACATCGGTCCGTGTCTGCAGGGCACGGCTGGATGCCAGTCTCGCCGAACCGAAATCGGCAACGATCTCGATCTGCGCGTAGGAGTCGAGGATCGCCCGGATACCGGCCCGCAGAATCGGGTCTTCGTCCAGGATGACCAGGCGGACGGGCTGGTCCGTCGCGCGGGGCGCGAAGTCGGCGCGTGGAGGTGCGGTCTGACCCTCCGTCGAGGTCACGGTGGTGGGCTCCTTGGGACTCATGGCAGCGGTCACGTCGCGCTCGGGGCGAGCAGAGTTCCAGGTCAGAGCGATTCGACAACGTTATCCGGGGTCGGAGCGGACTGCGCGGCCCGACCGGAGTCGTGCAGGGCCGAGACCGGCCCCACGGAGTCCCAGCCGATGCCGTCTCCCAACAGGGCGACGGAGGCCGCCTTTTCGACGGCGGAGAGGGAAGCGACGGCGAGGATGGCAGCGGCCACGAGGCCCGCGATCTTGGACATGGGAAGTACTCCTCATTCACGATGCGGCATGGGATCCAGATAAATCCCGAGAAGGACGATCCCTTACTTACGGTGAGTCAGGGATCAATCCGTCTGGTGCGGCGGTCGCCGGCGATCAGCAGTCTTGCCGACGGGCCAGTGCCGATGGAATACCCACCTGGTGGCACCTCCGTGCCGAGGCACCTAGGTGCCACATCCCTGGTCAGCCCACTTCAGGTCAACTCTTGCGTGGTTGAAGCGAGTCCGACCGGGGCACAATCAGCGCGTTGCGTGCGAGACGGGGGAGGGAAGAAGACAGGAGAAAACGCGCGGTGACGATGCTAGCTGTTCTGGGCCTCAGCTCGACGGCAGAAGCCGTATACATGACTCTGGCGGGCCGGCCGCAGTCACGGTCCGTAGAACTCGAAGAAGCACTCGGCCTCAAGGAAGACGAAATATCCACCGCACTCGCAGAATTAGCCGAGTTGTCTCTCGTCCGCCCGTCAAGAGAAGATCCCGCGAGCGTCCGCGCGGTGAGTGTCCCGGTCGCCCTCACCAAGCTGATACGCAACCAGGAAGTCGAACTGACTCGACAGGTGCAGGAGTTGGCCGCCATGAGAGAGGCGGTGGTGGAAGCCCCGGCGCCCCTCAGCCTCGTATACGACTGCACGGAACGACTGATCGGCATCGACGCCATCGAGACGAAACTTGAGATCCTCGCCCAAAAGGTCGAGGACGAGTGTCTCGCGGTGCTCCCCGGCGGCGCCCAGTCCCAGGCGAGCCTCAACGCCTCCCGCCCTCTCGACGAGGAAGCGCTGAGGCGAGGAATCACCCTGCGCAACCTGTATCAGGACACCATGCGCCACGACGGGCCGACGCGTACCTACGCGGAGTGGCTGGCCGAACAGGGGGGACAGGTGCGCATCGCCACCGTGCTGCCGCCCCGCATGCTGATCTTCGACCGGAAGGTCGCGGTCGTGCCGATAGATCCGGACAACTCCCGTGTCGGCGCGCTCATCACGCGCGAGCCCGGCATCGTCGCCACTCTGGTCGCGACGTACGAGCTGGCATGGATCGCCGCCGTCCCGTACAGCAGAGGTCAGAGCACGCATCCGGACCACGGCCTGACGGAGATCCAGCACAAATTGCTGACCCTGCTGGCCCAGGGCATGACGGACCAGGTTGCTGCCAAACGACTGGGAATCGGACTGCGCACGGTACGTCGGCAGATGTCCGCCATCATGGAGCGCCTCGGCGCACAGAGTCGGTTCGAAGCAGGAATGAAGGCGGCGCAGAACCGTTGGCTGTGACGTCTACGCCTCACCCCGCGCATCCCGCGGTCCTCAACTGCCCAAGCCCACACCGCTCCTTCCTCAACGCAGTCTATCGGTCCCGGCGCCCACCGGCGCGGACGGGATCGATAAGGACAATAGGGACGGACAAGGTCGGAGACAACCACGATTCTGCTGAGTCGGCATCAATGGAACGCTGATGACGAACTCTTCGACACCAGAGAAGAAACGTGCCTGCTTAGCCTCGATCCACCGCCCGACGCCTGTGGACGACGCTTGGGAAAATGAAGAAGTGCCTTGTGACCTGCGATGATGGGAGTTCTTCACGCTTCTGGCACGCACAATCAGCAAGGTACTTCCGAGATGCAAGTTTCCCGTACGCCGGCGGCGGTCTCCGCTGCGTTCGATGCCCCGAATCTGATCGCGCAGGCCGGGCTGTCCCGGTGATGCGGCTGGCCGAGCGGTGTGGTTTGCCGCGACTGGTGACGGAGAAGGTCAAGTTGATCGGGGCGACGAACGGTGCGGGTACGGCGGCGGACGCGAAGGTCACCAGCATCGTGGGCGGCATGGCCGCAGGCGCAGACAGCATCGACGACCTCGACGTCCTGCGGCACGGTGCGATGCCGGCCATGTTCGCAGGTACCCGTGCCCCCTCCACGCTCGGCACTTTTCTGCGCGCGTTCACCCACGGCCATGCTCTCCAACTTCACGCCGTGTACAGGAGGTTCCTGGGTGCGCCGGCCGCGCGTACCCCACTGGTGCCCGGGGCCGGCCGGGCAGCTCCCAGTTGTCGCGTACCTCGTCGAGCATGTCCAGCGCCAGGCGCCACTTCTCCCGGTGCCGCTCGGTGTCCGGGATTCCCGCCTTCGCGCGGCGGCGCCGGATCGCCTCCGCCATCAGCGGGTCCTCGGCGTGCTTGGCGTCGTCCCAGCTCTCGGGCAGGAACAAGCGCCAGTCGACAGCCGATGACGCGCGATCGGACACCAGGTTCACACTGACGCCGACCTGGCAGTTGCCGCGCTTGCCCAGCGCACCGCAGTACATCCGCGCCACCCCCGGTGAGTCATAGCCGTCCTTGGGGAAGCCGACGTCGTCGATCGCGTACGCCTCGGGAGAAATGTGCGCGGCAGCCCAACGAGCCATCCGCTCACGGACCTTGGCGTAGTCCCACGTGGACGACGAGACGAACTGCTGCAGCTGCTGATGGTCCACGCCCAGACGCTCGGCCATCGGCTGCATCGACTTGCGCTTACCGTCCAGCATCAGCCCACGCAGATACAGCTCGCCCTTGGCCCGCTGGTCCCGACGCGCCAGCGAACCAAGCATCTCCACCGCGAACGCCTCCAGGCGCGGGCGGACCTCTTCCATCTCCTCAGGTGTCACACCTGACAGGACATCACAACGTACCTGACGACGATCAACCGGGGTACCTAACAAAGCCCTACTAGAAGAAGCCGAGTTTCTGAGAGCTGTAGGAACAAAGAATGTTCTTCGTCTGCTGGTAGTGCTCCAGCATCATCTTGTGGTTCTCCCTGCCGATACCCGACTGCTTGTAACCACCGAAGGCGGCGTGAGCCGGGTAGGCGTGGTAGCAGTTGGTCCAGACTCTGCCCGCCTTGATAGCGCGGCCGGCCCGGTAGGCGGTGTTGGTGTCCCGGGTCCATACGCCCGCTCCGAGCCCGTACGGCGTGTCGTTGGCGGTCGTGATCGCGTCGTCGAAGTCCGAGAAGGACGTGACGGCGACCACGGGGCCGAAGATCTCCTCCTGGAACACCCGCATCCGGTTGTCGCCCTCCAAGATCGTCGGCTGGACGTAGAAGCCGCCCTCCAACTCGCCTCCGTGTTCCACGCGCTGACCTCCAGTCAGGATCTTCGCACCTTCCTGCTGCCCGATCTCAAGGTACGAGAGGATCTTCCTCAGTTGTTCGTCGGATGCCTGCGCACCGATCATCGTGCCGGTGTCCAGCGGGTGGCCCGGCACGATCAGTTCGGTGCGGGCGATGGCCGCCTCCAGGAACTCGCTGTAGTGCCCGCGCTGGATCAGAGCCCGCGACGGACACGTGCACACTTCGCCCTGGTTCAGGGCGAACATGGTGAACCCCTCAAGAGCCTTGTCGCGGAAGTCGTCGTCCAACGCCCATACGTCGTCGAAGAAGAGGTTCGGTGACTTCCCGCCCAGCTCCAGCGTGACGGGCTTGAGGTTCTCGGAGGCGTACTGCATGATCAGGCGCCCCGTGGTCGTCTCGCCGGTGAAGGCGATCTTCGCGACCCGTGGACTGGAGGCGAGAGGCTTGCCCGCCTCCGCACCGAAGCCGTTGACGATGTTCACGACGCCGGGCGGAAGCAGATCGGCGATCAGGCCCATCCACACGTGGATCGAGGCCGGGGTCTGCTCGGCCGGCTTGAGGACAACCGCGTTCCCGGCGGCCAGCGCGGGGGCGAGCTTCCAGGTGGCCATCAGGATGGGGAAGTTCCATGGGATGATCTGGCCGACCACACCCAGCGGCTCGTGGAAGTGGTACGCGACGGTGTCGTCGTCGATCTCGCTGAGTGAGCCCTCCTGGGCGCGCAGCGCACCGGCGAAGTACCGGAAGTGGTCGATGGCCAGCGGAATGTCCGCCGCGAGAGTCTCGCGTACCGGCTTGCCGTTCTCCCAGCTCTCGGCGACCGCCAGCTCTTCCAGGTGCTCCTCCATGCGGTCGGCTATCCGGTTCAGCACGGTCGCACGGTCACCCGCGCAAACGGCTCCCCAGGCCGGGGCCGCCGCATGGGCGGCGTCGAGTGCGCGCTCGACGTCCTCGGCCGTTCCACGGGCGATCTCCGTGAAGGGGCGTCCGTGGACGGGGCTCGGGTTCTCGAAGTACCGGCCACGGACCGGAGGGACGTATGCCCCGCCGATCCAGTGGTCGTAGCGGGACTCGTACGAGACGATGGCACCCTCGGTGCCCGGCGCAGCGTAACGGGTCATCTCTGTGGCCTCCCGGATCCGGTGCTGCCCGCCGTTGGACAGCCCTCGGCCGTGACGCTAGACAGCGGGACGTTGCAACGCCGTTGCACGGACCGGCCCGGTGGGGGGCCTACCCGCGCTGTTCCGCGTCGAGCCTCCTGACCCGCGCAAGCAGGGCCGCGCGCCGCTCCGGGGGCGCCGTCGCGGCGAGGGCCTGCCAGACGGTGAGATCCTCGGCGCCCCACGCGCTGTACGCCCAGTCTGCGAGCAGGCCCGGATCGCCTCGTGCAATCAGCGCATCACGCAGTTGGTCGGCGATCCTGCGTCGCAGCCGGACAACCGCCGGCGCCTGCGAACGCGGCAGCAGGGGTCCCTCGTACGTACCGAGAGCCGCCGCCACCGCCCCCGAGTCCAGCCTGCGCGCGACGGTGTCGAAGTCGGCATCCACCGGAGCGCACAACCGGTACGGGCGCGAGCACAACAGGTCTGGTCCCAGAAGCCTTCGCAGCCGGGCGAGTTCGGCCCGCATCGTGACCGGAGGCGCGGACTCGTGCTCGTACAGCTCGATCAGCAGCTCGTCACCACCGAGTCCCACCGGGTGCAGGGCCAGCGTCACCACGATCTCGCTGTGGCGTCGGCTGAGCCGGATCCTGCGCCCGTTCAGGACGAGGAGTGCCTCGTCCCTCCCGAGCGCGGAGAGCCGCACCGACCCATCGGCGGGCTCCGGCGCGACGAGGGCGAGCTGGGACTCGGCAGCACGGGCCACAGCCTGTACGAACGCCAGGCTGTGCGGATGCGCGAGTCCGTTCCCACCCGTGATGTCGACGGCGCCGAGTGCCCGGCCGGTGCGCGGGTCGTGCAGCGGGGCGGCCGCGCACGTCCACTGCTGGACCGGCCGCAGAAAGTGCTCGGCGGCGAAAACCTGAACCGGGCGGTCGACCGCGAGAGCCGTACCGGGTGCGTTCGTCCCGGCCTCCGACTCGGCCCAGCGGGCGCCCTCGACGAAGTTCATCCGCTCCGCACGCCGGCGGGCCCGTGCGTGCCCTTCCACCCACAACAGCAGGCCGCGTGCGTCGCAGACCGCGAGGAGATGCTCGCCGTCCATCGCGTACGCTCCCATGAGTTCACGGATCATCGGCATGACGCGTGCCAGGGGATGGGCGTCCCGGTAGGGCCCGAGCTCGTCAGCGGGGATGTCGACGAGCGCCGAACCGTCCGGGCTGACGCGAGCTCGGGCGGACCGTCGCCATGACTGGCCCACCACGGAACGTACCGGTGTCTCCAACCGTCCGTCGGAGGTGAACACCTCGTGTGCGCGGCGTAGCTCACCGAGCCGGATGCCAGGGTCCGCGTCGGCGTGCAGAGCCACCCAGGGGTCCTTCAACTCGCCCTCCCGTCCGTGGCGGCGTGCCCCCATCGTCGGGGCAGCGGGCGTCCGCGACAAGAACCGGGCGCGGGGCAGTCGCAGTGAATGCGCCGTGGAACCCCGGACAGCGGTCGATGCTGCGCCGCGGGGTGACGTACCCGTTTTCCCGGTGGGCAATTCCCTGTTGTGCCGATGTACTTCCTCAGCTGGAACGTGCCTGCGGCAATGCATCCCGAAAGGATGAACCCCGGCCCGATATCCACGCGCCGGGGACAGCGATTCCTCACGCTGCTCCTGTGCAGAGGACAAGAGGTGGTACGGACCGGCGCCCCCACGTCGGCAGCGCCCGGGTGGGACGGCAGCGACAGCCGAAGCGCGTTCCGCCGGCTGCGGTGCGCCTGAGTGCCGAGGACACGCGCCGGGCCCCATGGAACGACCACGTGCGGTATTGGTTCGACAACACCCTGACCGGTGGTGTGGCCGCTCTCATCGGCTGGCTCGCCGTCGCCTGTCTGGCCGTCGTCGTGCCGGTGAGTTCCGTCCTGGTCTGGACGGATGACAGTGCCCCCCATGCGCCGGGGGCCAAGGTCGCGGCGGTGTGGCGGACGGTCGGGCAGACGCTCCGGCTGGGCGGCGAGGTCGGTTCACCCCTGCGCGTCGCACTGTCGGTCCTGTTGGCTCTGGTGGCCCTCTTCTACGTCTCCACCCTCGTCAGTCTCATCACCACGGCGATCACCGAGGAACTCGTCGCACTGCGGCTGGGCCACTCCACGGTGCTGGAGCAGGGACACACCGTGGTGCTCGGCTGGTCCGCACAGATCCATACGGTGGCGATTGAGCTGGTCGCCGCCGACAGGAGCGGGCGGCAGAGAGCGATCGCGGTGCTCGCCGACATGGACAAGACCGAGATGGAGGAGGAGCTCAGAGCCAAGGTCGGTGACACCGGGCGTACACGGATCATCTGCCGGAACGGGCGTGCCACCGACCAGGCGGCGCTCGCCCGGGTCAGCCCGGGCACGGCCGACGTCGTGCTCGTGCTTCCGCGCGACGAACCGGACGAGGACGCGGAAGTCGTGAGGACCCTCCTGGCACTCAGGGCACTGGTCGGCGACGACTGCAGCGTGCGGATCGTGGCGGTGGTCCGCGACGAGCGCTACCGGCTCGCCGCTCGCCTCGCCGCGGGCCGGAACGCGGTCGTCCTCGAGGTCGACGACATCACCTCCCGTCTGGTGTCGCAGTGCGTGCGACAGCCCGGCCTCTCACTCGTCTACCAGGAACTGCTCGACTTCGCGGGGGACGAGTTCTACGTCATCGACGCCCCGGAGGGGGCCGACCGCACCTTCGGGCAGTTACTCCTGGCCTGTCCGGCCGCCAGCGTGGTGGGTCTGGTGCGGGCGGACGGAGCAGTACGTCTGAATCCGACGCGGGACTCGGTCGTCCGCCTCGGTGACAAGCTCGTCGTCATCGCGCAGGACGCCTCCGCCGCCGCACCTGGCGGCCTTCCGGCGACCTACGACGAGTCACTGATCGTTTCACGCCCGGTCACGCCTTCACGGCCCGAGCGGCTGCTCCTGCTCGGATGGAATCGCAGGGCGCGGCGCATCGTCGATCACCTTTCCGGCCACGTGACGGCGGGCACCGTTCTCCATGTCGTGACCGAGGACACTGAGTCGGCGGGCAGCGAGGTACGGAGCGCTGCCGTCGATGCCACCGGCCTGCAAGTCACCTTCCACCGCGGGGATCCGACCCTCCCCGGGACGGTGAACGCCCTGACCCCCGCCGAGTACGACGGCGTCATCGTCCTGGGCCCCGACCACTCGGCGGGCAACGGCTCGCCGGACGACCGGGCGCTGGTCACGCTGCTGCTCCTGCGCGCCCTTGAAGGTGGTTCGGGGCGGCCGGTCTCCGTGGTCACCGAGATGACCGACGACCGCAACAGGTCGATCGCACCGGTCGGACCGGGTGCCGACTTCGTCGTCAGCGGCAAGCTGATCGGCCTCCTGATGGCCCAGATCTCCCAGAACTGGCTGCTTGCCGACGTATTCGAGAGCCTCCTCGCTCCCGGCGGCAGCGGGATCCATCTCAGACCGTCCGGCGACTACGTCCGGGAGGGAGGTCACGCCTCATTCGCCACGATCGTCGAATCGGCTTCGCGGCGCGGGGAGTGCGCCATCGGTTTCCGGACCCGCGACCGTGCGTCTGCCCAGCCGGGCCACCGGGTACAGGTCAATCCCTTCAAGACGGCTGTTCGTCGCTGGAGCGCCGATGACGATGTCATCGTGATCACCGGGCACTGACTCACCACGGCGCGGCCACAGGGGTGGGGCCGCACCATCGCCGCACCAGGGCCCGCTCGGCGGTATGGCGCTCTTCGGGACATCGACGCCGGCCTGGCTCCCGAGCGGAGCACTGCCGCTGGACGGCACCCTCGGCCCGCTCTGCTCGCCGATTCGCTGCTGACCCGCCTGGACACCACAGCAGGCGCCGCAGACGACATGGCGCTGGTCGTCATCGGTCTCTGAGCGGGGGCGTCCGCCCGCAGAGTCCGCCGTCGCCATGAGGCCGGCCTCATCCACCTGCGGGCCTGCGCCGTCCTCGTGCGACCTGCCGGATCTCGCCCGATCCTTCGGCGCCGGCCGCGCGACGCGTGCGTGGGTCCGCCCAGCGGGCCATGAGCGCGGCCGGGTCCGCGGTGAAGACGGCTCGGCCGGCGGCGATCCGGCGGTCCCGGTCGGCGCCGGGATGCGCCAGGCGGTTCAGTGAGCTGAGCAGCGCGTTCACATCGCAGGCATGTTCGGTGATGCCCGCCGCTGCCATTGCCCTGACGCCCTCGGCGCCGTGTCCGGGGATCGGCCGGTATCCGACGACAGGCACGCCCGCGGCCAGTGCCTGCACGGCCGTCTGCCCCGCCGCGTTGTCGACCAGGGCGCTCGACGCCGCCATCAGGTCGGGCAGGTCGTCGACCCAGCCCAGCGCGAGGACGCCCGGGAGCCCGGCCGCACGGGCCCGCAGCCCGTCGTCCTTGCCGCACAGCAGCACCGGCAGATGGCCCGCGCCCGCGAGCAGGCGCGCGGTGGCGGTCAGCCCCTGCCCCACCCCCCAGGCGCCGGCCGACACCAGCACCACCGGCCGGCCCGAAGCCCGCCGCTCCACTTCGCCCGCCCACCGGGAGGGCGTGGTCGTCCGGCGGGCCGCGGTGAAGGCCGCGGGGACGACCGGGCCGCACACCTCCGCCGTACGCCCGGTCGTTGCGCGGACCCGTGCCGCAGCGGCGTCCGTCAGACACAGATACAGGTCGTTCCCCGGGTGCAGCCACTGCCGGTGCACGGCGAAGTCGGTGACCACGACCGCGCTGGGCGGGCAGTCCGCACCACGGGCGGCCCGCAGCCGCCCGGTGACCTGGGCGGCCTGGTGAAAGGTCGAGACGAGGGCGTCCGGTCGCCAGCGGTCGACGACGCTGAGCAGGCGGGACTCCAGGGCTGCGGCCAACGGCCCGGTGTCCGGCGCCCAGCCCCTCCGCCCGGTCGGTGCCCCGCCCTCACGGAAGAACGCCGAGTAGACCGCTTGGTAGGCCCATGGACAGTGGCGTACGGCCGTACGGTAGACGGCTCGCAGGCCGGAACCGGCGCCGGCCGGCAGCAGGTCCAAGTAGTCCAAGTGAGCGGTTCGGTGGCCCGCCGCGCGCAGCCGTCCGCCCAGTTCGTACGCGACGGTGTCATGTCCTGCACCCATACTGGCGCCGACTACCAGAAACCTGCTCATTCCTGAATATTCCCCGCATCGCAGCTGGTGTGCCACATCCGGGCAGGGCAAGTCGTTAGCCCGAAGTGGTCACCTGCGTTTGCCGGTGGGCCGGTTCCATGAAGGATGAGTCAGAACGGTCCGGTGTCGGCGGGCTCGGAAGAGGAGCTCGCATGTCGGCGGCGACGGAGGACGGAAAGCCCATGCGCGCGAGCCCCCCACCTCGCAGTAACCCCGCGGCCGGCGAGGCGGTGCTAAGGGCCGGGCAGCCTGCCCGCGATAGACGGCATGTCGTGCTGATCACCGGTGCCTCGTCCGGGATCGGTGCAGAGGTCGCTTCACGGCTCTCGGCAGACGACAGGTGGGAACTGCTGCTCAACGGGCGGGACGAGGACCGGCTCGGAGCCGTCGCCACGCGCACCGCGGGAGTCGCGCTGCCGATGGACCTGGCCTCCCAGGAGGGCTGCCGGAGACTGGCCGAGGCGGCGCTGGCGCACAGCGGCAGAATCGACGCACTCGTCGCCGCGGCGGGGCTCGGCTGGGCGGGCTCGTACACGGACATGACACCAGACACCATCAATCGCCTGGTGAACGTCAATGTCTGCGCCGTGCTCCATCTCGTCGGCCTCGTCCTGCCGCAGATGGTGGCCCGTGGATCGGGCCGGCTCGTCCTGCTGGGATCGGTGGCAGGACGGTACGGCGTACGTGGCGAGGCGGCGTACGCGGCGACGAAGGGGGCACTGATCCCCTTCGCGGAGAGCCTGCGCTACGAACTCCAGGGCACGGGGGTCCAGCTGTGTCTGGTGCAGCCCGGCCCCGTGGCGACACCCTTCTTCGCCCGCCGTGAGGTCCCGTACACGCGTTCGTGGCCACGGCCCGTGCCTGCCGGGCGGGTCGCGGCAGCGGTCGAGGAGGCACTGGCCGGGGGGCGGGACGAGATCACGGTGCCGCGCTGGCTGGGAGCGCCGGCCCGGGTGCAGGCCATGGCACCGAACCTCTTTCGCAGGCTGGCCACTCGCTTTGGCTGAACGGACCTCCGGCCGGCCGGCCAGGGCGCGGGATCGTGACACGTGATCATCCTCGCTGTCGTGTTGGCACTGCTGGCCGCTCTCGGAAACGCCGCGGCCTCCGTCCTGCAGCGCCGTGCCGCGGCGACCGACCTGTCCACATCCGTCGGCGGCCGCCTCACCGGGCGCCTCGCCGGGCGGTTCGGCTTCGTCCGTCTCCGGGTCTGGCGCTGGGGGGCGGGGCTGCTCGCCCTCTCGGGGGCGGCGCAGGCCCTCGCCCTGGCGGCCGGCCCGCTGGCGGTGGTGCAGCCGGTGATGACGACGGAGCTGTTGTTCACGCTGGTTCTGGCCGCCGTCGTGTTCCGGTGGCCGCCCGGAGCCGGGACCTGGGCGGCTTTCCTGGCGATGGCCCTGGGTCTGGCGGTGTTCCTCCTGCTCGCCAGTCCCGGCGGCGGCATGGAAACCGTGCCGCCGAAGCGGTGGCTGGTCAGCGCCGTGCCCGCCCTCCTGGTGTCGATCGTGCTGATCGTCGTGGGAAGGAGGCTGCGGGGCTCCGCGCGGGCGGCGGTGCTGGGCTCCGTGACGGCCATCGGCTTCTCATTCACCGCGGCATTGATCAAGGACGCGCTGGGCCTGGTGCCCGACGGGCCGGGGGACCTGTTCACCGCCTGGCAGCTGTACACGGCAGCAGCCGTCGGCTTGGCCTCCTTCCTGATGCTCCAGGCAACCCTGCGGGCCGGATCCCTAGCCGCTTCACAGCCCGCGCTCACACTCGGCGACTCGCTGCTGAGCGTCATTCTGGGCGTATCGCTGTTCGGCGAGAGCATCGCCCTCGGCTGGCGGGTGCTCCCGGAACTGGCTTCGCTCGGGCTCGTCGCTTTCGCGTGCGTACGTCTGAGCAGATCACCATTGGTCTCAGGGAAGGAGTCACAGCGATGGTGAGACGTGGTGCCACAGGAAGGGCGGGCCGTGCGTCCGGCGTGGCCGCGTGCGCGCTGGGCCTTGTCGCCGCCTGGCACATCGGACCTGCCGCCACCTGGCTGCCCCCCGTGCGCAGGAAGCTCAGTCCCAGGCTGGACGGCCGAGGCCGTCCCGACCATGTGGCGCTGACCTTCGACGACGGACCCGATCCGGCCAGCACCCCGCACTTCCTGCGCGTCCTCGCCGACCACGACGTTCGGGCGACCTTCTTCCTCGTCGGCGAATCCCTGGAGCGCCATCCCGCCCTCGGCCGGGCTCTGGTGACAGAGGGGCATGAGGTCGCGGTGCACGGATGGAACCACGACCGTCCGTGGTTCCCGGCGCCTCTGCGCGACGCACAGGAGGTCGCCCGAACGGCCGATGCGGTCCGGCGTATCTGCGGGACGGACCCGCAGTGGTACCGGCCGCCGTACGGGATCCTCAGTGGCGGCCGGCTGGCCGCCGCCCGCCGAGCGGGGCTGCGACCGGTGCTGTGGTCGACGTGGGGCCGCGACTGGACGGCTGACGCCGATGCCCGGTCGGTGGAGGCCTCGGTCCTCGCTGACCTGGCCGGCGGTGGCACCGTACTGCTGCACGACGCGGACGGGTGGAGCGCGCCGGGTGCGTGGCGAGCCACGCTGGGCGCGCTCCCCGGCCTGCTGGCAGAGTGCCGTCGACTCGGTCTGAACGCGGGCCCGCTGGGCGAGCACGGTATCGGGCACGCGCACGCGCCGCAGGTGCGGGCATGACCGAGGCCCACCGAGTACGTCTCCGGCGCCCTCGGAGACCCGACGGGGCACAGTCACCGCAGACGCCGGGGGTACGGGGACGGCACATGGAGCCGTCAACCGCCGGTGCGCCCTCGCAGAGCGTGGAAGACCTGGACGACTACGGGGCTGTCAGGATCAGGCGCTCGGACTCCATCAGCCTTCAGGCGGCTGTTGCCCACCGCCTTGAGCGGGTTTAACGTGACAAGGGCGATCTATCGCTCCTGGGCGCCATGAGGCCCGTTCCCCGCGGGAGATGTAACGGGGCCGGACCTCCTCCCGGGCCCGCCGACGGCCGGTGACGGCCGTACGGGCTCTTGTCCACCTCAGCCGTGATCCGCGACGACTTCGCCTCCACCGGAGGTAAGGAGAAGCGATATGGGCAGGCTGGTCTCCGTCAACGTGGGAATGCCCGCAGACGTGCCGTGGCGCGGCCGGACCGTGCACACCGGTGTCTACAAGGAACCTGTCAGCGGTCCGCGTATGGTGCGCCGTCTCAACATCGAGGGCGACGGACAGGGCGATCTCGGCGGGCACGGGGGTGAAGAACGCGCCGTACTGGTCTATCAGGTCGACTCCTACCGCTTCTGGAGAAGGGAGTTGGGGCGTGACGATCTGGCTGCCGGTGGGTTCGGCGAGAACCTCACCGTCGAGGGCCTGTCCGACGACCAGGTGTGCGTCGGGGACAGGTATCGCATCGGCGAAGCGCTCTTCGAGGTCACCCAGCCCCGCGTCACGTGTTACCGGGTGGGACTGCGCGTGGGTGAGCCCGCGATGGCCGCGCTGCTGGTCGCCCACCGGCGGCCCGGCTTCTACATGCGGGTCCTGCGGGAGGGCGAGATCGCGGCCGGTCAGGAGATCGTCAAGGTGGCCTCGGGCCCGGAGCGGATGACCATCGAGGAGATCGACGGGGTGCTCTACCTGCCGGGCCACACACCCGAGCAGGTCGAGCGTGCGCTGCGCATCCCCGCCCTCAGCCCCGGCTGGAAGGGATCGATGCGGGCACTGCTGGAGGCGGCGGACGGCGAGGGGCCGGAGGGCTCCACAGGCGCTGCGGGGCTGAGCGAGGCGGCAGCGTCCCCCGCACCCGGATGGCCGGGCTTTCGCCCCCTGACGGTGACGGCGGTTCGGGCGGAGAGCCGTACGGTCCGTTCGCTGTACCTGTCGGCACCGGACGGGGCGGGACTGCCTGCTGCGGCGCCCGGGCAGTTCCTGACGGTGAGACTCACGCCCGAGGGCACCGGCGTTCCGCTGATAAGGAGTTACTCGCTTTCCGGCGAACCCGGCGCCGAGGCGTACCGCATCAGTGTAAAGCGCGAACCGCACGGCTCGGCCAGTGCCCACCTCCACGACAAGGTGCGGGTCGGAGACACCATCGACGTAGCGGCACCCCGCGGCAGCTTCCGGCTCGTGCCGGGGAGTACTCCGGTGGTCCTGATGTCCGCCGGAGTGGGGGTCACACCCGTGCTGGCGATGCTGCACGCCCTCGCACGCGAACAGTCACAGCGGCCCGTCTGGTGGCTCCATGGTGCCCACGACAGCACGGAGCATCCGTTCGCCGCCGAGGCCCGCCGTCTGCTCCAAGGCATTCCCGACGCACATGCGAAGGTCTTCTACAGCGAGCCATCCGGCGCGGACCGGGCCGGGAAGGACTACGACGAGGCCGGAAGGCTGTCCGCCGAGCGGATTCGCGGCCTGGCACTCCCCGAATCCGCCGACGTGTACATCTGCGGACCGGTCGCCTTCATGAGTGAAGCCTCGAAAGCACTGGGCGAGGCGGGAATCGACCCGAGCAGCGTCCACACGGAGACGTTCGGGTCCGGCGCCGCCCTGACACCCGGCGTGACGCAGCCCGGAGCCGGCCCTGCGCCGCATCAGCCGGAGGGCATGCCGCAGGACGGAACACCCGTCTCCTTCGCGCGCAGCGGGCTGAGCGTCCGGTGGGGGAAGGACCACGGGTCGCTCCTGGAACTGGCCGAGGCGTGCGACGTCCCCGTCAGATGGTCGTGCCGTACGGGCGTCTGCCACACGTGCGAACTCGGCTTGCTCGCCGGGGCTGTCGCCTACGAACCCGAACCGGTCGAGTCGCCTGCGCAGGGCAACGTGCTCATCTGCTGCTCCACGCCGTCCGAGCCTGTGGTCCTCGACCTGTGAGGCGGGCCCCGGGCCCGGGGCCCGCCCGGCGTGGCACGGCAGCCGCGGCCGCGGTACGAGGAAACCTGTGGGCGGCCGTTGCCCCGGCCCCTGTCACCGCCGGTGCGACACTGGCAGAGTGACGGACATCGAACGGCGGATGGCCGGGCGCCTGGAACAAACCATCCTTGATCTGCTGGACCGGCGCGGGCCGACCGCGTCGATCTGCCCTTCCGACGCCGCGCGGGCGGCGTACGAAGGGGATGACGACGGCTGGCGCGCGCTCATGGAGCCGGCGCGAGCGGCAGCCCGGAGACTGGTCACAGCCGGTGGGGTGGAAATCACCCAGGCCGGACGCCCCGTTGAGCCGGCCGAGGCCCAGGGGCCGGTCCGCATCGGACGTGTCCACTGACGCACCAAGACGATCCCGCCTTGCCGAACGGGTCGGATGCGTCCCCATGGATCCAGTGAAATACTGACATCTCGGGATCTCGAAAGACGCGGAGGGCTCGGGCGACATGGAATCACGAACGGACGAGCAGTTCGCTGTCGAGGAAGTCAGCCCGGCCTACTGGAGGGTGACCTTCTCCAACGGCGAGATCAACCTGATGGACCCCGACACGGTGGAACAACTGGCCGAGCTGATCACGCGTATCGAGCAGGACCCCGATCTCTCGGTCGTCGTGTTCAGAAGTGCCAACCCGGACTTCTTCATGGCGCACTGGGACATGCTGGCGGACCGTTCGCGCGTGGCCGCCATGAAGCCGGGCGCTTCAGGTCTGCACCCGTACGCCGACAACATGTACCGGCTCGGCAGGGTGCCGTCCGTCACCATCAGCGAGATCAACGGCCGGGCCCGCGGTGCCGGCAGCGAGTTCGTCCTGTCGACCGACATACGTTTCGCCGGGCCGGGCGCCGTCCTCGGACACTTCGAGGTGGGTGTCGGATCCGTCCCCGGCGGGAACCCCACCGGGCGGCTGCCCCGTCTGGTGGGCCGGGCGCGAGCCCTGGAGATCCTGCTGGGATCCGACGACTTCCCGGCCGACCTCGCGGCGGCCTACGGGTACGTCAACCGCGTCGTTCCGGGCCCGGAGCTGGAGCAGTTCGTCGACACCTTCGCCCGCCGCATCGCCAGTTTCGACAAGGTGGCGCTGCGCAGGACCAAGGAACTGGTCGACGCCGGCACCCAGCCTCCCGTCGAGGAGTTCGGCGCGGCGCTGGCGGCGTTCTTCGGAACCTCCGGCAGGCCCGAGAACTCCCACCGGGTGAAGCGGCTCCTCGAGGGGGGTCTGCAGCGGGCGGACGGCGTGGAGCGTGACCTCGGCCGGCAGGTGGCAGACCTCTCGTGACTGCGCCTCACGGGAGGAACGGCGGCAGGGCGCCTCGGCGTCACGCCCCGCCGCCGTCACCGGCCCGTGAGCGCAGCCGGCCCCCGTCGCCACCGCCTCCCGCGGTGGCGACGGAGTCTGGGGAACGTCAGCCGGGCAGGTTCCACTTCTGGTTGGCGCCTGAGTGGCACGTCCAGAGGTGGAGCTTGGTGCCGTCCGTCGAGGAGGTCCCCGACGCGTCCATGCACTTGCCCGACTGAGGGTTCTTCAGGGTGCTGTCGGCCTGGGGCACCCACTTCTGGGCTCCGGTGTTGTTGCACCCGTAGAGCTGGATCTTGGTGCCGTCGGCAGTGCCGGCGCCGCTGATGTCCAGGCACTTGCCGAGTGCGCGGAGCGTGTCGTCCGTGCCCACCGTCCACTTCTGGGCCGCCGACTGGTTGCACGTCCACAGCTGGATCTGCGTGCCGTCGGCACTGGATCCGTTCGCGACGTCCACGCACTTCGCGCCGATTCCCGTGATGGCGCCCTCCCTCGGTCCTGTCGTGCCGCCGAGTTCCTTGATGCGCACATTGCGGAAGGAGACGTCGTCGTCGGCGCCGTGGTTCTGCAGGCCGATGTGTCCCTGCTGGAGGCTGCGGGCGGGATCGGTGTTGGTGAAGTCGTTGATCTTCCGCCCGTTGAGGAAGAGCTGGAGGCGTTCGCCCTCCACCCGGATCTCGTAGGTGTTCCACTCTCCCGGTGGGTTCAGGGCCGCGTCGCGTGCGGGCAGATCGGCCGACTTGAAGCCGTAGACGGATCCAGTGGTGCGGTCCGGGGTGTCCGTCGCGTCGATCTGGATCTCGTATCCGTTGTCGACGGCCGACCAGGGGTCGTCGGAGGCGGGGAAGCCCACGAGGACACCGGAGTTGTCGTCACCGGCCTGGCGCCAGTCGAGTTTCAGGGAGTAGGCCTTGTACTCCTTGGCCTGGTACCAGAGCATGCCGAGGCCGCCGCGGGAGGTGAGCGTGGCGTCGGCCTCGCCGAAGGACCCCGGTCCGGCCTGTTTCCAACCGCTGGTGCCGGAGCCGCCGTACAGGGTGGTGTAGCCCGTCTCGGGGCGGCAGTCGGCTTCCGTCAGACGTGCGGCCCAGCGGACACCACCGAGCAGATGGCGGCGGAAGGCCGGATCGGCGTACGAGTCCTCGGTGTGACCGCCGCCGGTGTAGAAGGCGCGGCCGCCCTGATAGTCCTTGCACCAGGCGATCGGGTGGTCACCGCCCATGCCTCCGCCGCTGTACGTGGACTCGTCGAGCGAGGCGAGGACGTGCGCCGTGGTGCGCGGGTTGGTGCGGTAGTCGTACCACTCGTCGGTCCGCTGCCAGGTCCTGCCGAGGTGGGCGGTGGCGTCGTGCGCCCGGTCCTCCACCGTGACCGTGGCCGGCTGGATCTGCGGATGTGCCCGGAAGAGGGCGCCCGCCAGGCCGCCGTACCAGGTCCAGTCGTACTCGGTGTCGGCCGCCGCGTGGATGCCGACGTAGCCGCCGCCGGCCTGGATGTAGCTCTCGAAGGCGGTCTGCTGAGAGGCGTTGAGCACGTCGCCGGTGGTGGAGAGGAAGACTACGGCCTCGTAGCCGGCCAGGTTGGCGGGGGTGAAAGCGGCCGCGTCCTCGGTCGCGGTCACGGTGAAGTTGTTGGCGTTGCCCAGTTCGCGCAGGGCGGCGACGCCCTCGTCGATGGAGGAGTGGCGGAAGCCGGCGGTCTTGGAGAAGACCAGCACGTCGTACGCCGGGTCGGCCGCGGCGGCCACCGTCGAGGGCGGTGCCTGTCGCGCGTTCGTGCCGGCGGCGGCGGTGGCCGCCGCAGGCAGCATGGCGGTGCTCAGTAAGGCGCAGGTGCCCCAGGAGGCGAGGCGCCGGAGTCGTCGGCTCATGGCAGGATCCACTTCTGGTTGACGGCGGCGGTGCAGGTCCACAGGTGGAGCTTCGTACCGTCCGCGGAGGCGGCTCCCGCAGCGTCCAGGCACTTACCCGTCGCGGGGTTCTTCAGGGTGCCGTCGGACTGCGGCGCCCATTTCTGGGCTCCGGTGTTGTTGCACCCGTAGAGCTGGATCTTCGTGCCGTCGGCCGTCCCGGCGCCGCTGATGTCCAGGCACTTCCCGAGTGCGCGCAGCGTGCTGTCCGCGGCGACGGTCCAGGTCTGCGCGGCGGAGCTGTTGCAGCCGTACAGCTGGATCTGTGTGCCGTCGGCACTGGCTCCCGCCGCGACGTCGACGCACTTGCCGGCGATGCCGGTGATCGCGCCTGTCCGCGCGGCCGTCCCGCCGGTGGTGAAGGTGAAGTCGTCGACATCGAAGAGGGAGCCGCTGCCTCCCTTGAAGACGAGGTGGAGAGTCGTGGTGCCGGCGGGACGGTTGGTGAGGTCCAAGGACACGTTCTGGAAGGATTCCCAGCCTCCGGTGACGGGTACCGGCACCGATCCGAGCAGGGTGCCCGTGGGCGAGCCCGCCCGTACCTCCAACGTCCCTCCCACGCCGCCGGAAGCGATGCGGGCGGTCATCCTTGTGGCGTCGGCCAGCAGGTACGGCTTGAACGAGATCCAGTCGCCGTTCTCTATGTGGCCGACAGCCTTGCCTCCGTGCGCCGCCGTCTTGTCGACGATCTGGACCCCGGCGGAGTCCCCGAAGTGCTCGGCCTGGCGCTGGCTTCCCTGGCTGAGGTTCTGGTCGTGCGTGGTGAGGGCGGGCTGGCCGTTCGCACCCTTGTCCGTGTACTCGGCGTCCCAGACACCGAAGATGTTGGCGTTGGGGTCGTGTTCACCGTCGGCGATGGTCTGCACGGTGCCTGAGCACCCGGTGGCGGAGGTCTGCGGGTGCCCGTGGCTGTCGTGTCCGATGATGAAGGTGACCTTGACCTTGGAGCAGTCGATCGCGCCGTCCTCGGGGTCGGTCACGGTGACCCTGAAGGGAACGGCCGCGCCCGGGTCGATGATTGAACCGTCGGTGGGCAGTTCCAGAGTGACCGTGGGCGCGGTGTTGCCGACGGTGATGATCACCGAGGCGGTCGCGGTGTTGCCCGTGCCGTCCGAGACCGTCAGCTCGGCCGTGTAGCGGCCGTTCGCGGTGTACGTGTGCGCGGGCTGTGCGGCGTTCGAGGTAGTGCCGTCGCCGAACTTCCAGGCGTAGGTGAGCGGGTCACCGTCCGGGTCGGAGCTGCCGGCGGAAGAGAACTTCACGGCGAGCGGGGCACTGCCGGAGGTCCGGTCGGCGGTGGCCTTGGCGAGCGGGGCGCGCCCTCCGGTGACGTACTCGATGCGGTAGACCGCGCTGTTCGCGTCCCCGTTGAAGTAACCGGTGCCGTAGTCGAGCACGTAGAGAGCGCCGTCAGGCCCGAATGCCGAGTCCATGACCTGGGTGCCCTGCCACGGGAAGGCGTTGATCGACTGGACGGTCCCGTCGGAGCCCTGTTCGATCCGCTTGATCCACCTGCGGCCGAACTCGCCGGCGAAGAAGTCGCCGTCGTAGCTCTGGGGGAACTTGACCGTCGACGTCGACGCCGGATCGTAGCGGTAGACGGGACCGCCCATGGGCGACTCGGAACCACTGCCGAACTCGGGTACCGAGCCGCCGTCGTAGGGGATCCAGGCGGCCTGGGCCGGAGGGAGGTCGGTCAGGCCGGTGTTGTTCGGCGAGGTGTTCCTGGGTGCGGCGCAGGAGAAGGCCGAGCCCGACGTCGAGGTGGCGAAATCGTAGTCGACGTAGGCGTTGTTGTTGCCTGTGCAGTAGGGCCAGCCGTAGTTGCCCGCCTTGGTGATCCGGTTGAACTCGACCTGTCCGGCCGGCCCGCGGCCCGCGTTCGCGGTACCCGCGTCGGGGCCGTAGTCACCGAGGTAGACGATGCCGGTGGGCTTGTCGACCGACATCCGGAACGGGTTGCGGAAGCCCATCGCGTAGATCTCGGGCCTGGTCTTCGCGGTTCCCGGCGCGAACAGGTTGCCCGACGGGATGGAGTAGCCGCCCGCGGCGTTGACCTTGATGCGCAGCACCTTGCCGCGGAGGTCGTTCGTGTTGCCCGCCGAACGCTGGGCGTCGTAGGCGGGGTTGCGGTTCGCCCGCTCATCGATCGGGGTGTATCCGTCGGACGCGAAGGGATTGCTGTCGTCGCCCGTGGAGAGGTACAGGTTGCCCTGGGCGTCGAAGTCGATGTCACCCCCGACGTGGCAGCACAGACCGCGGCTGGCGGGGACGTCGATGACCTTCGTCTCCGAAGCGATGTCCAGGGTGCCGTCGGTCCTGAGGACGAAGCGCGAGAGGCGGTTGACACCGTTGAACGGCGCGAAGTCGGCTGCCGAGCCGTTCGCGGGGGCGTCTCCCGTGGGGGTCGTGAGTTTGGGTGCGTAGTAGAGGTAGACGAAGCGGTTCCCGGCGAAGCCCGGGTCCACGCCGACCCCCTGGAGTCCTTCCTCGTCGTGGGAGTAGACGTCGAGTTGACCGGTGACCTTGGTGGTCCCCGCGGCGTCCGTGAGCCGCAGGGTGCCGTCCCGCGAGGTGTGCAGGACGGATCTGTCGGGCAGGACGGCGAGCGTCATGGGCTCACCGGTCTCAGCCACTCCCTTGGCCAGGGTGACCTGCTGGAACTCGTCCGCCGCGGCCGGTGCGGCCTCGGCGGGTCTCTGCTGAGCAGTGAGGGCGCCCGCGGCGGCGAGCAGGGTGCAGGCGAGCGCCGCGAGAGGCCGGGTGATTCTCCTGTGCACGCGTTACCTCCGTGTGGTGACGGGGCGGGGGTGAAGCACAGGCGCGCGCCGTCGCGCCAGCAAGCCGGGTGCCCAGGGGGAGGGGAGGGCACCCGGCGTTGTTGTCCGGTTCAGGTCAGGAAGGTAATGGCTTTTGCACCGGCCAGAAACCCCTTTGACGCACCGGACCGCAACTTCTTCTAGTCGGGAGACAAAGCGGCCCGCCGAGAATCCGGCGGGGAGGCATGTGCGGGCCCCGCGCGGAGGCGGCACGGAGTGCGTCCGGCCCGCGCGCAGGACCGCGCCCTTCGGTGCGGTCCGGGTGAGGGGTGGTCGGGGACCCCGGGCCCGCCGTATGTCCGACGTCGCCTCAGATGGCTGCCGTGAAGCGGCCTTACATTCGCATCGGGAACACGCCATGGGCGCTCAGCCGCACGATCGACGCCGAGGTACGGCACCTGACGACGCCGATGCTCAACGGCGGCAAGATCGCCGCCGCCGAGCATTACTACGTGCACGCTGCACTGGAGAGGCTGAGGCCCGGCACGACGTACTACTACGGCGTGGGTCACGACGGGTTCGACCCCGCCGACGCCCGTAACCTCGGCACGCTCGGCACCTTCACCACCGCGCCCGCCCGCGCCGAGTCGTTCACCTTCACGGCCTTCGGCGACCAGGGCGTCAGCTACCACACGCACGGCAACGACCAGCTGATCCTGGGCCAGAACCCCGCCTTCCACCTGCACGCGGGCGACATCTGCTACGCCGACCCGTCCGGCTCCGGCCAGAGCACCGACACCTACGACGCCCGCACCTGGGACCAGTTCCTGGCGCAGACCGAGACCGTGTCCATGACCGTGCCGTGGATGGTGACCACCGGCAACCACGGCACGGGGGCCTGGTACTCACCCAACGGCTACGGCGGCCAGAACGCCCGCTGGACGCTGCCCGACAACGGCCCGGCCCCCGTGCACCAGCCCGGCGCCTACTTCTTCACGCACGGCAACGTCGGCGTGATCGCGCTCGACACCAACGACGTGCCGTACGAGATCCCGGCCAACAGCGGGCCGGTGCGGCCGTACGGGCGCACCGGCGTTCTCCTGCAGCTTTCGTACCAGAGCCGCGGGGGAGACACCCCGTCCTCATGCGGCGGACCGAAGGACCTCCGCCCGTTGCCGCTGAACCCGGCGGGCGGAGAGTCGACCGCGAGCCGCACGGGCACCCGCGATGCACCACAGCCCGGCCCGTACCCTGCAACGATGCCCCAGACCTCGGACACACCCGGCCCGTCCGAACCACTGACCACCGACGCGGTCACACGCATCGTGCTGCGCCCCGTCGCGAGCCCTCTTCCCCTGGGCTTCTTCGCCCTCGGCATCGGCAGTGTGGTCCTGTCCTCGCTCCAGCTCGGGTGGGTGCCGACCGGGCAGAGCGAGATGCTGCTGCTCCTGGTCCTCATCTTCGTCGTCCCCCTCCAGTTCGTCGCCGGACTCTTCGTGCTCCTCGCCCGCGACGCGGGTGCCGGCACCGCACTGCTCCTACTCGCAGCCGCCTGGGCCGGAACGAGCGTGACCTCCCTCGATTCCCCGCCCGGCCGGCCCGTGGTGGCACAAGCCGTCTTCCTGCTGGCGCTCGTGCCGTTCGTCCTCGCCCTCGCGGGTGCGGCGGTGCCGTCGAAGCCGCTGTTCGCCGTGCTCCTCACCCTCACCGCGCTGCGCTTCGGCCTGACGGGCCTCTACGAAGCGGGCACGGGGAACGCGCTGCAGGTCGCGGCGGGCTGGACCGGCGTCGTCATCGGTGTCTACGCGCTGTACGGCGGGCTGGCCCTCCTCGTGGAGGACGGCAAGCAGCGCACCGTACTGCCGCTCTTCCGGCGTGGGGCCGCCCGCAGGTCCATCGAGGGCGACCTGCGTGAACAGCTCACTCCCGCGCAGCAGGAAGCCGGAGTCCGCCACCAGTTGTGAGGTGCGGTCCGGATCTGCGGCGAAGCCCGGACACCGGATGCCGGCCGCCGCCGTCCGGCGGCGGCCGTGACGGAGCGCAACCCTGCTCCGGTCACGGTTTCCTCTCCTACCGGAAGTTTTACGGCCATGAGGTTCGATATGCACTTCTCGTCGTATACAGACTCCTGACCTCCGGTGGTTCTCCGGTGGTCATCTCGCGTACGCCCTGTTCGAGGAGCTTTTGACGAACGTCATTGCATCTTGAACCACCTACCCGAGAAGGACCCCACATGTCCCACACTGGTGACACCGAGTCACACGAGCCGAGCGGGCACAACAGGCGCGGCTTCCTGCGCAACGCGGCTCTGGCCGGTGCGGGCGCGGCCGCCGCGAGCGTCGGCGTGACCACGTTCGGCGCGACGCCCGCGTCCGCCGCGGACGCTTCCCGACACGGCCGGTCCGCCACGTGGAGCCCTGACCCGGCCTCGCTCCAGTTCACCCTCGCGGTCATGCCGGACACCCAGTTCCTCTACTGGGGCAGCCAGGACAGCGTCAACAGAACGCCGCAGGAGGAGTCCTTCCGCTACATCATCGAGAACAGCGGTTCCGGCGGCGACAACATCGTCTTCATGGCGCATCTCGGTGACCTCACCCAGGACGCCGATCCTTCGTCGTTCGAGCAGGTCGACAAGGCGTTCGGGCTGCTGGACGCGCACGGCGCGGCGTACAGCGTGCTGGCCGGCAACCACGACGTCACCGGCGACGACAGCCGCGGCGACACGCCCTACCTGCGCACCATGGGTCCGCAGCGCTTCAAGCGGGCGAAGACGTTCGCCGGGGCGGACCGGACCGGCTACAACACCGCGCACGTCTTCGAGGCGGCCGGTCGTTCGTGGCTCCTCCTCGCCCTGGACTGGCGGACCACCGACCAGGGCTTCGCGTGGGCCAACGACGTCATCAAGGCACACCCGAAGATGCCGGTGATCCTCACTTCGCACGACATCGTCGCCTCGCCCTACGATGACAACGTTTTCCCGTACGAGTCCGGCGACCCGGAGAACAACGCCGTCCTCTCCGGGTACGGGCAGACCGTCTGGGACAAGCTGATCGCCGACAACGACCAGATCTTCCTGACCCTCAACGGTCACTACTGGCCGCCCGGCCGCACGACCAGGAAGAACGACGCCGGCAACGACGTCGACATGCACATCACGAACTACCAGAACCGCTACTTCGGCGGTGGCGGCATGATCCGGCTGTACCACTTCGACCTGGCCCGGAACACGATCGACGTCGAGACGATCAACCCCTGGATCCTGGCCCAGGACCCCAAGTCCCGAAACGACCTTGCCGCCGAGCACGCCAGGATCACGGGTCCGGTCGACAACTTCTCGATCCCGATCGACTTCGAGCAGCGCTTCTCCGGCTTCATCCCGATTCCGGTCCGTCCCGCGCGCCCGGCCCACAGGGAACTGGTGAAGGGCACCCTGGCGTACTGGCGCTTCGACGGACAGGGCGCACCCGGCGCTCCGCTCACGGCCGGCCAGAAGGTCCCAGACCTGTCGGGCAAGGGCAACGACCTGACCGTGGTGACCGTGCCGGGCACGCCCGACGGCTCGCTGTCCTGGTCCGCCGACCACCACCCCGACCAGCCCGGCCACGCCAGCCTGAAGTTCGTCGGCGGCAGGAACCCGGTCAACGGTTCGTACCTGACCACCGGAGCGAAGGCGCCCCTGAACACCGAGACGTTCAAGGGCGGATACACGATCGAGACCTTCGTCAGGATGCCGCTGGACTGGGACGGGGGCAGGAACGGCAACGCCTCGATACTCAGCCGCCGAGGTGCGGCCGGAGACGCCGGTAAGCACGGCCGGAACACGGACCCGAAGGAGCCCCTGGCCCAGCTCGCCATCACGAACAACGGCCGCGAGGCGCAGTTCAACCACTACCCGACGAACGACACCTACCCCACGACCAACTGGGGCCACGGCATGCCGGAACTCAAGTGGTTCCACCTGGCAGTCGTCAACGACGGCCGCCACACCAAGCTGTACGTCGACGGCGCTCCGGTACTCGACAACCCGAGCCGGGTGTCGGCGGGCCTGACCTCGCTCGGGCTGCCCTGGCTGGTGGGCGGCCACGAGTACGCGGGCGCGATCGACGTCGTCTTCCACGGCAACGTCGGCGACATCCGCATCGTGGGGCGGGCGCTGTCCCACCGCGAGTTCCTGACCGCCGAGTAGCGTCATTCATCCCCGCCCGTCGTGCTTCCGCCCGGCGTCGGTCCGGGGACGGATGGGCCGGTCCAGGAGGATCGGCCCATCCGTCGTTCTCCGTCCTGATCCGCTACGGAGCAGCACCTGCCGGAGCGAGGGTCAGGTCATGGAGACGTCAGAACGATTCCTCGCCCTGCCCCAGTCCGAGGCCGGTGGTCCAGGACGTGAACGACACACCCGCCTGATAGACGTCGGTGTCACCCGGTGCGTAGAAGTACGTGCTCCGGCTGCTGGCGTCGGGCATGGACAGCTTCAAGGCGTTGACCTTGACGGCGTGTTCGGGCGAGTCGGGGATGTTGTAGATCGCCGTGGTGTGCAGCGGCGAGTCGGGCCTGAGCACGAGGGTGCCGCCCCGGCCGTTCACGCTGACCGGGGCGGACTTGCCGTCGTCGGCCTTCCTGACGGTGATCAGCGGGGTGTCCGTGAGAGTGCAGACCACGCCGTCGTGGGCGAGCAGGGTCAGGTCGAATCTGCGCTTGCTGAGACCGGCCGTGTAGCCGCCGAAGTAGAACGAGACGTCGTCGATGGTGCACGGACGGGGCGTCGCCGGCTTGACCGGCGCCTGGCTCGCGGCGGGCGTGCCCGTCGTAGCACGGTCACCGATGGTGGCGCTCGCCACCGCCGTACCACTCAGCAGCAGGGCGGCGACCGCCGTCGCGACAGCCGCGGCACGGGAATTGAGACGCATGAGGTACCTCCACGAACAGTAGGAATGCAGACGACCGACGCCTGCGGTCAGAACGCGCCGAGCCCGTGCGGAACGCCCAGACCGGTCGGTCCGTCCCAGCCCGGGCCGGCGTTGCACAGCGCGGAGCTGATCCCGGGGTACGAGGCACACTGGTGGTAGACCTCGTTGTTGCCGCTCGTGACGTCCGTGAAGGCGGTCTTCGGCGCGCGATAGAGGCTCGCGGGCCCGTCGACTGCAGAGAGGTGGCCGACGCGGGTGAAGAGTCCGGCCACGTAGGGCGCCGACGCGCTGGTGCCTCCGGCGACGACCCAGTTGTTGGGCTGGTCGCTCAGGGGCGCGTAGGTGTCGTACACGGCGACACCGGTGGCGGGGTCCGCGTCCGCGGAGATGTCGGAGGCCGCTCGGTGGCCTTTGCAGGCGGCGGCTACCGAGGACGGCTGGCCCTTGGCGGCGGGGAATGCCTGCTCGCATCCGCTGCCCGCGGCGTACCAGGCGGATGCCTTCTCCCCGGCGGCGGGCAGGGAGACGCCGCCCACGCTGATCACGGAAGGCAGGGCGGACGGCCAGAGCTGGTGGACGCCGCTGTTGAAGCCCCCGTCGCCGGTCGACGCGGTGATGGCCACACCCTTGTGGTCGAGTGCGGTACGACGGAAGCCGTGCGTGTTCTGGACATCAGCGCTGAAGCCGTAGCTGATGCTGACGGCCGACGCGCCCGCCTTCACCGCTGTGTTCACCGCCTGTGCGAAGTCGGCCGTGGACACGTCGTTGTCGTCCTGGGCGTCCTGCCAGGGTACGGAGATCTCGAGGAGGCGGCAGGAGGGGCAGGCGGCGGAAGCCATGTCGAGGTCGAGCGCCGTCTCGAGGGCGGCTCCCTCCTCCATGAGCCGGCCCTGGTCACCGGTCTGCGGGGCCGGCCGCTTGCCACCGTCGTAGTTCATCAGTGAGAGGCAGCCGGAGGCGATGGTGCACGCCGGCAGGCCGAACGTCTTGCGGTAGACGGCGAGGTCCTTCTCCAGCGTCGGATAGACACCTGCGTCGATGATGGCGATGGTCCCGCTGCCGCGCGAGGCGGCGGGCAGCCCGTAGGCCGCCTGCAGTTCGGCCGGACCGTAGCCGGCAGGTGCCGGGGACCGCAGCGGGGTGTCGCCCTTGGCGTCCTGGGTGACGACCTCGGCGTGACACGTGGGGCAGACCGGTCGCGAGCCGTGGTGTTCGAGCAGTGTCCCCTCCCTCACCTGCTGGTGCAGACGGGCGACGCCCTCACCCGAATTCGCCTCCCCGGTCAGTCGTGTGACGGGCAGTGGGGGAATGACGGCGGCATCCGCGGTGGGTGCCGCCGAAGACGGCGCGGTGTTCGCCGTGAGCGCGGAACACACCAGCCCGGTGACCGCCGCCGCCGTGAACGCCCACCGGCGTGTCCCTGTCGCCGATCCTGCCCATATCCGTATTCGTCGCCTCACGCGCCCTCACTTCAATCGGTGGGTTCGGGGCTCGTCGCCTCTCGGCATGACAAACCCCTGACACCCTTTCAACGAAGCTACGGGCGCCTTGAGTTGTGTGTTTGGGATCACACCGCCGAGAGATCGCTCCGGACCCACGCACGCAGTCATCTCCGGGGGCTGTCCCTGTTCCACGGATGCCGCATTGCGGATCCACACGTCACGTGCCAGGTGACTCTTCCTGTCGCGAGGCGACGTGAAGATGCCCTGTCGAGGACCGCACGTCCTCGGTAGGGCATCACATCGGGCCGAGCGCGGGCGTCCTACCGAGGCGTCACCGACAACGACCGCAGCCTGGCGTACCCGCTGCGCCACCCCGAGACGTCGAACGCCACATAGCGGGCGGTCGCGCGGGTCGTCAGGTCACGCACTGCGGTGACACCTCTCAGGGCGCCGCCCGGGACGTAGATGACGCCGTCGTCACTGAACTCGATCGCGGTGCTCGGAACCCGGGCCAGCCACCGCGGCTCGTGTGGTCGGCTTCGGGGAACCGGGCAAGGTCCGTCCAGGTCTCCCCGTCGTCGACCCTTGCACTCGGTACGCGGTCGCGGCAGCTGATTCCCAAGCCAGGGTCAGGCGGTCGAATTCCGTGATGCTGCCGAGGTCCACGCTCAACCAGTTGTGCTGACGGGTCCGTTCGCCGACGGCCACGGCCCCGCGAGTGCCCGCGTCACCATCCAGGACCCGCTCCGCGCCGTAGCCCGTCGCTGCCGACGAGGCGGTGGCCGCGCGGCCGCGCGCGAGGTCGGCGCCGCCCTCCCACTCGGTGACGCTGAAGGTGTAGAGGGAGTATCCGTACTGCGGGTGACCGGATACTCCCTGCCTGCGGACGTGACGGCAGGAACTCCCCGGGAGTGGTCGTGGGCAGGCTGTCACCTGATGTTCGGCCCGAGCCTCCTGGCGCTGGCCCGGCGCTGAATCCCGCACCTGGGCAGGTGCTCATCCCGGGACGAGTGCGTCCCACTGCTCCCTGGTCGGGCCGTCGTGCTTCGGCGTGAAGTCGGGGTGGGCGGCCAGCCAGGCGCTGAGGTGCCGGTCGATCTCGTCGGTGCCGTAGGCGTTCTGGGCTGTTCGCAGAAGGTGGCGCACCTGGGCGCGCGCCCTCATCACGACGGGATCGTCGAAGGCGCAGACGGCCAGGGCCGCAGCTCGCCGGTCCGAGGACGACGTACTCTCGGCGAGGCGCTGCCCGTTGGTGCGGTCGGCCGTCACCTGCGCGTCGAACCACGGGCGGAGGGCCCGTGTCGTCCAGGAGTGGTAGCCGGTGGAGTCCACGGCGATCTGCTCGACATGGGTGGCGAGGTGCTGGGCGGCGAGCAGGCCGAGGGCCACGCCGTGGCCGAAGGTGGGGTTGGTGTGGATGAGACTGTCCCCGGCGTTGATCAGACCGGTGACCACAGGACCGTCACCGTCGGCGAGAGATGTCCAGCGATTGTCCAGGCCGGCCATCGCCAGGACGGCCGACTGCGGTTCGGGGCCCAGGTCGAGCCAGGCCGCGGTTGCGGGGAAGCGGCGGGCCACGGCCTCGAAGACGGCGGGGTCGGTGAGCGCGCCACGGGCCGGATCACCTGTGGACAGAACCAGGCTCACCGCGAAGGTGTCGTTGTCGGACGGGAAGACGCCGGCGAGCGCGAACGGTGCGGCCGAGCCGGTCTTCACCCGTCCGGGGTCGCGCGGGCCGGTGGCACGCAGTCGGTACCAGCGGCACACATAGGCGATCCCGGTGCGGTGGCTGTCGACCACGGGCGGCCGGCAGCCGGCCGCGATCAGCCAGGCGGGTACGGGCGAGCGGCGACCGGACGTGTCGACGACGAGGTCTGCCCGGTGCGCTTCCGCGCCCACCCGCAGGCCGGTGACCCGGGCAGGGCTGCCCTCCTCGACGGTGAGGGCGTGTACCCGGCTGCCTCGCCGTACCTCGACGGTGCGTTCCCGCCGCACGGCCGTGCTCAAGGCGGCCTCCAGCACGATGCGCCGGGTTCGCAGGGTCACCAGGTCCTCGTCGCCGTGCCTGTGCGGCGGATGCTCGTCGAACCAGTCGAACTCGTGGTACTCCCGGGCGCCGCGCGCCAGCATGTCCGCATAGACATCGGGGGCCTCGGTGAGCAACACCGTGCGAACCGGGGCGAGGAGCGAATGAGGCTGGGCGGCCTGTGGGGTCCGGGGCCTGCGCCACTGAAAGAAGTCCTGGTCCAGATCCTCCCCGGCCTGGCGCGCCTCCTGCTCGAACACCGTGACCGGGTGGCCCCGACGGCCAAGCATGAGTGCTGTCGCCAGCCCGCTGATACCCCCACCGATCACCGCAACCCGCGCCACCGTGCTCCCCTTCGCGTCGTGTTGCGCAGCGAGCCTACTGCCTGACGATCTTCGGCCGGGAACCACCCCCGTCGGCGTCTGCTCCGACCGGGACGTCGTGGGTCGGATGGTCCGCGGCTCGACTGGCGCGCGCGGCTTGCCGGTCTTGGTGTCGACACCACGAGTACGGTACGGACGGTCTGGGACGGGGTCCTCGCACGACGCAACGGCCGCGATGCCCCGGTGCCGGCCCGTGGCACGCCAGACAGGGTGGGATGTCTGAGCGTGACTCCTCCACCCGCTGCGCGGTCGATTGCGCCTTGAGCGGTCCAGCCACAGCATGGAGGTGGAACCGTGACGGACGGGGGCGGTCACCGACAGGCCGCACGAGAGGTGGAGCCGGCCCCGACCCGTTCGGCGCGATACAGGAGGGAAACGAGGTGCAGAGTCGAAACCCCCTACGCCGGGGAGCAGCGCTCGTGGCCGGTGCTGCGCTGCTGATCCTGGGCATCGCGCTGCTCGTACTGCCCGGCCCGGGGCTGCTGCTCATTCTCGCAGGCCTGCTGGTCCTCGCTGATCAGTTCCCCGCCGTGGCCCGCTACGTCGACCCGGTGCGCGAGCGCGCCATGCGAGCGGCCAAGGAGAGTGTCGCCTCACCGCTTCGGATCGCCGGTTCCGCTCTCACAGCGGCGGTTCTGCTGGCGGCGGGTCTGGTCTGGGGCCTGATGCCTGAATTGCCCTTCGGTGGCTGGCCCACCGGCGCGGGGCTGATTCTCTCGGGTCTCATCCTCGTGGCCCTGCTGGTCTACAGCTATCGCACGACTCGTACCGACCGCTGATGCTCCCAGCCCGGCTCTGCCGTCACCCGGACGTGCGCCGCCGGTCGGTCTAAGCGGCTCCGGGACCCAGGTGCCGGGCGTTCCGGTGGGAACCGGATCTCCCGATCATTCGCGGGAGTGCACCGGGACCTGTGGTTGCGGCCTGTCTGACGGACACTCCTGTCCGAGCAGTCGGGGGCATGTTGTGCGGGCTGCGCTCGTTCGGCCCCCGAGCCGTCCTGCGACGAGGAGAGTCATGCCGAACTCGGGATTCCCGTCTGTGCGAGCACCTGGCCGAGGGGCCGGCTGGTATCGCGGAGACTGCCACGTCCATTCGGTGCACTCGGACGGGAAGCTCACCCCTGAGCAGCTGACGGCGGACGCACGCGCGGCAGGACTCGACTTCATCGCCACGACGGAGCACAACTCCGTCGCTGCGCACGGTGCTTGGCAGCGTCACGCCGCAGAGGACTTCATGATCCTTCTCGGCGAGGAGGTGACCACCGGGGCCGGGCACTGGCTCGCTCTCGGCATCGCTCCGGGGCAGGTGATCGACTGGGACCACGGCGTGGGTGACGCCCTCATCGACCGATGCCTGGAGCGCGTCCACGAGTCCGGCGGTCTCTGTGTGGTCGCGCATCCGTACGCTCCCTATCCCTCGGGCAGCTTCATGTTCTCCTACCAGGGCCTCGATGTGATCGAGGTGTGGAACGGGCTGTGGACCTCGGACCGGCCCTGGAACGCCGACAACGAGGCTGCTCTGGCTGAGTGGGGGCGAGGACTGGCCGAGGGGGTGCGTGCGGGGCGGTGGCGGCCGGCCATGGGGAACAGCGACACGCATCTCGTGGGTCAGATCGGCATCCCGCACACCGTCGTGCTCGCTGACAGCCTGGACACTGCGGCCGTCCTCGCAGGACTCCGTGCGGGCCGGAGCTGGATCGCGGAGTCGGCCGGCGTCGATCTGTCGCTCCGGGCCGTCGCGGCCGGCCGGAGTGCGGGAATCGGCGAGCATCTGGAAACCTCTGGGGAACCCGTTGTGGTGCATGCACACATACGCGGTGTCCAATCGGGGATCGTCAGCTTCCACACGGACCGGGGTATCGTCCACCGCGAGGGACTGCCGGAGTCCGGCGCGGGTGGCGTCGTGTGGCGTATGACGTCGCGGGCCGCGGCGTTCGTCCGGATCGAGGTGCGGCATCCGCACGGTCACATGGCCGCCCTGACGAACCCGGTCGTGCTGGTGTGAGCCTGTGAGCCCCGGACTGCGATCCCCCTGGTGTTTCGACCGACAACGATCAAGTGATCAGGAACGCCCGAGTTTTTCCTGTGAGTTGACGATACGTTGACGCCGAAAGCAAGGGCTTCCCAAGATCGTCGTCCTGGACTTAGATTCCCGACTGCCTGTAAGATCCTTCGATTCAAGGGAATCTTGTTGACACACCATCACTCCGGAAGACGACGAGGTCGACTCGCGGTCGCGGCCGTCGTCCTGGTCGCAGCGGCGACCCCGCTCGCGACCTCTTCCGCAGACGCTTCCTCGGTTCCGGGCGCGGCCATCCCCGCGCAGTCCGACATCGTTGCCAGTGCCGTCGTCGACCGACTGCCTCACCCGTCGTGACCCTGCTGACCGGGGACAAGGTCACCGTGGCTCCCGCCGCGGGCGGCAGCCCCGGCACCATCACCGTCCGAGGTCCCGACGGTGAGCCCACAGGCGCCCGGGTGATGACTGTGGGCGGCGACACCTATGTCTATCCGGACTCCGTCCGCCCGTACCTGGCTGCTGGAGCCCTGGACCAGCGGCTCTTCAACGTCACCCGGCTCGTGGCCGATGGCTACGACGACGCCCGGCTCGACCGCTTGCCCCTCATCGTGACCTACGGCGGCGAGGAAGCGGGCGCGGCCACCCTCCGCCGGCGCGGCGACACGATCCCGGGCGACGTCACACTCCCGCTCACCAGTGTCAACGGTGTCGCACTGACAGCGGACCGGGAGGACGACGGCGCACTGTGGGCTGCCCTCACCGGATCCGGCGCTGCCACAAAGGCTCAGGCCCCGAGGCTGCCTTCCGGGGCGGCATCTCCAAAGTATGGCTCGATGGCAAGGCCGAGGCCATGCTGAGCGACTCGGTCGCCCAGATCGGCGCACCCGACGTCTGGTCCGGCGGCAACCGCGGCGAAGGCGTGGACGTGGCCGTCCTCGACACCGGCTATGACCCCGGCCACCCCGATCTGAAGGGCGTCGTCGAGGACAGCGACAGCTTCGTCCCCGGAGAGGACGTCACCGACCGCAACGGCCACGGCACACACGTGGCCTCCACCATCGCCGGCAGCGGCGTAGCGTCCGACGGCAGGGAGAAGGGCGTGGCGCCCGGCGTCGATCTGCACGTCGGCAAGGTCCTGAACGACGCGGGGCCGGGGTACGACTCGTGGATCGTGGCCGGCATGGAGTGGGCCGCGCGAGACGCGCACGCCCGCGTCATCAGTATGAGCCTCGGCAGCAGTGAGAACGCCGACGGCGAGACCGTGCTCGCCCGGTCCGTGAACGAACTGAGCAAGGAGACCGGCGCTCTCTTCACCATAGCGGCCGGCAACAACGGCCCCGATGCCCGGACCGTCAGGTCGCCGGGCACTGCCGACGCGGCCCTGACGGTCGGTGCGGTGGACTCCGCCGAGGCGATCGCCGAATTCTCCAGCCGCGGTCCGCGCTACGGCGACGACGCGCTGAAGCCCGAGATCACCGCACCCGGTGTCGGTATCCTCGCCGCCAGATCGCAGTACGCCCCCTGGGGCTCCGGCTCCTACGCCAGTCTCAGCGGCACCTCCATGGCCACACCGCACGTGGCCGGCGCAGCGGCGCTCGTGGCCGCGGCCCATCCGGACTGGAGCGGCAGCCGTGTCAAGGACGCACTGATCAGCACGGTGCGTCCGACCCCCGGCATCACGATCGACGACGGCGGGAACGGCCGGGTCGACGCAGCCGCGACCGTGGGCACCCTCACCGCAACGGCGAAGGCGGACGCGGGCATTCACGCGCCCGGCGGGGACCCGGGCCCCGTCGAGTCCGAGGTCACCTGGACCAACACCTCGGACCGGGAGGTCACCGTGGACCTGGCCGTGGACGCGCCCGGCGTCCCGGCAGGTGTCTTCACCCTCTCCGAGAACCGACGTACGGTCCCGGCCCACGGCACAGCCGCCGTCACCGTGCGGACCGACCTCGCCAAGGCCGGCGAACTGCAGCGCTGGACCGGCCGGCTGACCGCGTCCGCCGGCGACGTCGTCCGCACCCGCACCCTGCCGGGGTCAGTACACGTCAACGTCTCGCGCACGTGCGTACGGCCCGGCTGCGGGGCTGATGCTCGGCGGGTGGTACCCGACTCCCGCCGCCGGAACTGAAACACATACGGGCGGGCGCACGTTCGCGCCCGAGGACGGCCGTCCCGCCGCGGCATACGTCTGGCTCACCTCCGTGCACACCCCCTTCGAGTTCACTCACCGACAAAACTCCCTCCAGCAGCTTCCCGGGCCGCGTAGGCCCTCGGAGTGACGCTGCCGCTGAGCCCGAACCACACGCGAGTCCGGGCAAGTTCGGTCCGCTCCGCTTGATCCGGCCCTCGCCACGTGGTCGGGGAAGCCGCCCGGACCGGGGGCGCTTCGTGGTGCCGCACAGCGTGCCCTTTAATTGACGTAGCAATTAAAGGGCACGTGCTGCACAGCACCGTCGCGCGCGGGACAGCCTGCTTCCCCCATCAACCGGAATGAGATCATGGCGAAAATTCTGCTGACGTCGACGCCGTTCCAAGGTCATGTCGCACCGATCGAGGCGATTGCGGCCGACCTTACGAGTCGCGGGCACGACGTGTTGGTCTATACGGGTGCCCGGTTCGAGGAACGGATGCGGAGGACCGGAGCCCGCTTCGCCCCGTACGCTGCGGAGGTCGACTACGACGATCGCGACCTCGACGCTTCCTTCCCGGGGCGCGAACACCTGGCCCCTGTCGACCGCTTCAACTTCGACCTGAAGCACGTCCTCGCGGGTGCGATTCCCGCCCATGACGAGCGCATCCAGAAGTTGCTCATGGAGTTTCCGGCCTCGGTGGTCATGGGCGAGGTGGGCTCTTTCGGGCTTCTTCCGATGGCCTTGCGCGCCCCGCGTGGCCGACGCCCGCTGGTGGTCACGGTCAGCGCGGATCCGCCGCTCTTCGACAGCGTGGACACCGCACCTTACGGTCCGGGCCTGCCGCCTCCGGCCGTCGACGAAGACCGGGCGCGGTACGAGGGGATCAGGCAGGATGCGCGGGCCATGTTCGCCGACGGGCAGCAGCACGTCGAAAGGGTCTTCGCGTCTATGGGAGTGACCCTTCCCGACTTCATCTTCAACGCCTGCGCCACGGTTCCAGACCACATGCTCCAGCTGACCGTCCCCGAGTTCGAATACCCTCGCAGCGACGCGCCGGAGGGTTTCCGCTGCATCGGCCCTCTGCCGCCCGCCCCGGAGTCCGATTTTCAGCTCCCCGAATGGTGGCACGACCTGCCCGCCGGACGGCCGGTGGTCGTCGTCACGCAGGGGACTCTGGAGAACGGCGATCTCTCCCAGCTCCTCATCCCCACGTTGCGTGCCCTCGCGGACACGGAGGTCACTGTCATCGCGGCCACCGCCCGCCCCGACGGGCCCAGCATGGTGCGTGCGGTGATGGGGGAGACCGTTCCCGGGAATGCCCGCGTGGCAGGCTTCGTCCCCTTCGACCGACTGCTGCCCCATGCCGACCTTCTGATCACCAATGCCGGATACGGCGGTGTCCAGACGGCACTGCGCCACGGCGTTCCCCTCGCGGCCGCAGCGATGACTCCGGTGGGGCGCTCCCGTTCCAGGGTCGTCGGAGGGAGCCCGACGCTGGAACGGGAGCGCCCCACGGCAGGGGCATTCGGTGCTGACCTGCGGCGATGGCCAGAGGCGTCGGTGGCCGGCCTTCAAACGTATGTGGTCCGGATCACATAGGTCCGGCCATTGACGCTTTTGTTCCAAACCGGTTTAGTGAACGCCAGTTGAACGCTCAAACCGGTTTAGAAGCCGGTGAGAGCATCGCTCGGCAACGTGTCCGGTCCCCCGGGCGCACAGACAGCGGAAGGCGCCATGGCTCGGAAGCCCACCATCGACGACGTCGCACAGCGTGCGGGTGTCTCGCGCAGTTCCGTCTCGTTCGCACTGAACAACCGGCCCGGGATCGCCGAGGAGACCAAGGAACGCATCCTGGCGGTCGCGGCCGAACTCGGCTGGACCCCGAGCCGTCCGGCGCGGGCACTGTCGCTCGGCAAGGCCGGAGCCTTCGGTCTCGTTCTCGCGAGGGAACCGGACCTGATCGGCGCCGACCTGTTCTTCCCCGCTTTCATAGCGGGCGTCGAGGTCGCCCTCGGGGAGCGAGGCGACGGGCTCATGGTGCACCTCACCACTCCCGAGCGGGAGCGGTCCGTGTACGAACGGCTGGCCGCCGACCGCCGGGTGGACGGGGTGCTCCTCACGGACCTGCGCCACGACGACCCCCGGCCCGCCCTGATGCACCGGCTCGGGCTGCCCGCAGTCGTGGTGGGGCAGAGCGAGTGGAGCGACGGGCTCAGCTCCGTCAGCCTCGACGACCGGCCCGCCTACGTCGACGCCGTACGGCGCCTTGCCGAGCTGGGACACCGGCGTATCGCCCATGTCGAAGGCCCCCAGGAGCTCCGCCACGCACACCGCCGCCGGGTGGCCTGGGAGCAGACATTGCACGCCCTGGGGCTGCCGGAAGGGCCCGTGCGGCCCGGCGGCTTCACGGCCGAGGGCGGCGCCCGCGCCACCCGCGAACTGCTGTCGCTGGCCGAGCCGCCCACCGCGATCGTCTACGGAAACGACCTGGCCGCCACGGCCGGACTGTCCGTGGCCCAGGAACTGGGCGTTTCGGTACCGGAACGCCTCTCGGTCGTAGGCTATGACGACACCAGCCTCACCCGTTACACCCACCCGCCGCTCTCCTCCGCCCGCGCCGACGCGCGCGGCTGGGGCGAGGCGGCGGCCCGTGCCCTTGACCGGGTGCTGGCCGGCGAGGAGGTGGCGCACGTCGTACTGCCGCCCGCCGAGTTCATCCCCCGGGCCTCGATAGGCCCCGCCCCCCGCGTCTGACGCCCGGGTCGCCGAGCCGACGAGGCACGGCAAGAAAATTTCCCGTCCGGCGACGAGGCCGGTCGTGAACAGTTCGGAGAGTTTGCATGCTGAGGAGAACGGCGTACTCGCTGGTCGCGCTCGCGCTCGCGGGTGCCGCGGCCACGACCGCCTGTGGACGGTCGGCACCTGACCAGGCGACCGCGGCGACCGCGCGCGGTCCCATCACGATCTGGCTGTCGAACAACGCCCAGGAAGTGGCCTGGGGCAAGAGCATGGTCGGCGCCTGGAACAAGAGCCACCCGGACCAGCACGTCACGGTCCAGCAGATTCCGGCGGGCAAGACCTCCGAGGAAGCCATCAGCGCCTCGATCATCGCCGGGACCAGCGCGTGCCTGGTGTACAACACGGCGCCCGCCTCGGTGCCGACCTTCGAGAAGCAGAACGGCCTCGTGCCGCTCAGCGACTTCCCGGACGGTGACACGTACATCAACCAGCGCGGCGGGGCGCTCACCGACCAGTACAAGTCGCAGGACGGCAAGTTCTACCAGCTGCCCTGGAAGAGCAACCCGGTGATGATCCTCTACAACAAGAAGATCTTCGAGAAGGCCGGCCTCGACCCCGAGCACCCCCAGCTGGCGACCTACAGCCAGTTCCTGAAGACCTCCCGCACCCTGGTACACAGCGGTGCCGCCAAGGCGGCGATCTGGCCGGCGCCCAGCAGCGAGTTCTTCCAGTCCTGGCTCGACTTCTACCCCGCCTTCGCCGCGCAGAGCGGCGGCAAGCAGCTCATCGAGGACGGCAAGCCGCAGTTCGATTCGCCCGTCGGCCGCCAGGTCGCGGCGTTCTGGCGCAAGCTGTACTCCGAGAAGCTCGCACCGCAGGAGCAGTATCCCGGTGACGCGGTGAACGACGGCAAGGCAGCCATGGCCACCGTCGGACCCTGGGCGGTCTCCGCCTACAAGGACAGCGTCGACATCGGTGTGGCCCCCGTGCCGACGGCCGACGGGAAGTCGCCCGACGACACGTACTCCTTCAGCGACGAGAAGTCCGCCGCGATGTTCAGCGCCTGCCGCAACCGGGGCACCGCATGGGACCTGCTGAAGTTCTCCAGCTCGGCCCAGCAGGACGGAAAGTTCCTCGAAGCGACCGGCCAGATGCCGATGCGCGAGGACCTCACCACGCGCTACTCGGACTTCTTCGCGAAGAAGCCCCTCTACAAGGCGTTCGCACGGCAGGCCAAGCACGTGGTCGAGGTGCCCAACGTCCCAGGCTCCGTCGACATCTGGCAGACCTTCCGTGACGAGTGGACCAAGTCCGTCGTCTTCGGCGGCGAGCCCACCGACACCGGTCTGCGCAAGGCCTCGGAGAAGATAACCAAGCTGCTCGACGAGTACGGGGACCAGTCATGACGAACCTCCGGTCCGCCGTCACAGCGCCCCGCGCAGTTGCCGCCTCCGCCGGCGGCCGCGCGCCCGCCGAAGGCGCCGCCTCCCGTCACCGAAAGCTCACCACCCGGACCGGCGCGCTGTTCGTGACGCCGTACGTGCTGTTCCTGCTCGTCGTGTTCGCGGTCCCCATGGTCTACACGCTGTGGATCTCCTTCCACCGCTTCTACTTCACCGCCCCCGGCACCCATGCGGACTCACCCTGGGTCGGGTTCTCCAACTACCGGGACGTCTTCACCGACCCCGTCGTGGGCCGTGCCTTCCTCAACATCGCCATCTTCCTCGTGATCAACGTGCCGCTCACGGTGCTTCTGGCGCTGGTCCTGGCCGCGGCGCTCAATGCGAAGATCCGCTTCCGCGCCTTCTTCCGCGCCGCCTACTACCTGCCGTACATCACCGCGAGCGTCGCGCTTGTCGCGGTGTGGCAGTTCCTGTTCGGCTCGGACGGCTTCGTCAATCACCTCCTCGGCTCGCACGCGCCGGATCCCTCGTGGCTGGTCAACTCGCATCTCGCGATGCCGATGATCGCCGTCTTCGTCACCTGGAAGCAGCTCGGCTTCTTCGTGATGCTGTACCTCGCCGCACTCCAGAACGTCGGCAAGGAGCTGTACGAAGCGGCCTCCGTCGACGGGGCGGGACGCCTGCGGCAGTTCTTCGCGGTGACCGTGCCCGGAGTCCGGCCGGCCACGACCCTCGTCGTGATCTACGCGATCATCACCGGCGCCAACCTCTTCAGCGAGCCCTACCTGCTGACCGGCGGCGGCGGTCCCGACCACGCCTCCACCTCGCCCGTCCTGCTCATGTACCAGAAGGGCATCGAGCAGGGCCACCCCGACTTCGCAGCCGCCCTGGGCGTGGTCCTGGTGGGCTTCGTCCTCGTCATCTCGCTGGCCGCCCGCAAGCTCACCGAGAGGGGCAACTGACATGAGCGTTTCCACCCCGGCCCCGGGAACCGCGGCCTCCATGACCCGGGCACCCGACGGTCCGTCCTCGGGCACCCCGGCCCGCACACGGTCCGCCGGTGCGCACCGCACCAGGGGGACGGTCGTCAAGTACGTCGTTCTCTCACTGGGCGCGCTCGCCTTCCTCTTCCCCTTCTACTACATGATCGTCGGCTCGCTGCGTAAGACGACGACGGGCGACCTCTCCTCCGCCGTACCCAGCGGGCTGACCGGCAGCAGCTACACGGCCGTCAACGGCGCGATCTCGCTTGGGCGGTCCCTGCTCAACTCAGGGATCATGACGATCGGCGTCCTCCTGTGCACCCTCGTCTTCGGGGTGCTCGCCGGCTACGCGCTGGCCCAGCTGCACTTCCGCGGCAGGGGCACGGTGTTCGCCTCGCTGCTGCTGGTGCAGATGGTGCCCTTCCAGCTCCTGACGCTACCGCTGTACGTCCTCGTGGTCCGCGACTACGGACTGGGCGACAACTACATCGGGATGATCCTCCCGTTCGCGATCAACTCGACGGCAGTCTTCCTGTTCCGCCAGTTCTTCCTCCAGATGCCGCAGTCCCTCTTCGAGGCCGCCCGTCTCGACGGCGCGCGCGAGCTGCGCATCCTGTGGAGCGTCGCGCTGCCGATGGCCCGGCCTGCCGTGCTGAGCGCGATGCTGCTGACCTTCATCGGACCCTGGAACGAGTTCCTGTGGCCGTTCCTCGTCACCAAGAACGCGGACATGCAGCCGCTGGCCGTCTCCCTCGCCAGCTTCCTGTCCAACCTCCAGGGCACGGTCTCCAACCCGACCGGCGCCCTGCTGGCCGGCGCCTGTGTGCTGGCCGCCCCTGCCGTGGCGCTGTTCCTCGTGTTCCAGCGCCACTTCACCTCGACCGACATCGACTCCGGAGTAAAGGGCTGATTTCCCGTATGAGCACCACCAGCGCAACCTCGCGCATCCCCTACCGCCTGGTACGCAAAGGCCTGATCATGTCCCCGCTGCCCGGCGAGGCGAACGAGGCCGAGGGAGTCCTCAACCCGGCGTCCGGTCGCACCCCCGACGGCCGCCTGCACCTGCTGCCGCGCCTGGTCGCCGAGGGCAACGTGTCCCGCGTGGGCCTGGCCGAGGTCACCTTCACCGACGGCGTCCCGAGCGGCGTCGAGCGGCGCGGAGTCGTCCTCTCGCCCGACGAGGGCTGGGAGCGCGGGAAGAACAACGCGGGCGTCGAGGACCCCCGCGTCACCTGGATACCCTCGCTCGGCAAGCACGTCATGTCATACGTCGCCTACGGTCCGCTCGGCCCCAAGCCGGCCCTCGCCGTATCCGAGGACCTGACCGAATGGACGCGCCTCGGCCCGATCCAGTTCGCCTACCAGCCGGACCTCGACACCGACCTCAACCTCTTCCCGAACAAGGACGTCGTCCACTTCCCGGAGCCCGTGCCCGGCCCGGACGGCGAGCCCGCGTACGCGATGCTGCACCGCCCGATGTGGGACCTCGGCTGGTTCCGCCCCGGCGAGGGTGTCCACCTGCCTGCCGGGATCACCGACGAGCGGCCCGGCATCTGGATCTCGTACGTGCCCGTCGCCGAGGTCGAGGCCGACATCCGCGCCCTGACCCGCCCGCGCGACCACCGTCTCGTCGCCCTGTCCGACCACCCGTGGGAGGAGCTGAAGATCGGCGGCGGCCCCGCCCCGATCCGTGTCCCCGAGGGCTGGCTCCTCATCCACCACGGCGTCTCCGGCCACATCGAGGACCCCTTCGCGCAGAACCAGACGGTGTCCTACGCGGCCGGCGCGATGATCCTCGACCCGGCCGACCCCGCGAAGGTCCTCGCCCGCTCCGAGGAGCCGCTGATGGCACCCGAGACGGAGGAGGAGCGCGCGGGAACCGTCCCGAACGTCGTCTTCCCGACCGCCATCGAGGAGGTCGACGGAAAGCTGTACGTGTTCTACGGCATGGCCGACGCACACATCGGAGTGGCCCTCCTGGAGCGCACGGCATGACCTCCGCGCCGGCCCCGCTCGGCCTCGGACTGGTCGGCTGCGGCGGATTCGGGGCTTACGTCCTGGACGCCGTGGCCGGCCTCCCCGGGCTGCGCCCGACCGCCGTCGCCGACCCCGACCCCGTACGGGCGAGGGCGCTCGGCGAACGGTACGGCGTCCCCGCCCTCGGTTCCCTGGAGGAGCTGCTGGAACGCGAGGACGTGGCGGCCGTCGCCATCGCCACACCGCCGGCCGCGCACGCCGCGATGGCCACGGCCGCCCTGCGCGCCGGCCGGCACGTGTTCTGCGAGAAACCGCTCGCCACCACGGCGCGGGACGCCCGCGCCGTGGTCCGCGAGGCGGAACGAGCCGGGCGTGCCCTGGTCGTCGACCACGTCCTGCGCTACAACCCCCTGCTGAGGGCCCTGCAACAGCTGACCACGGAGGGGCTTCTCGACGCCCCGCGCCGGTTCCTGTTCGAGAACGACGCCTCCGACCAGGACCTCGGCCCCGGCCACTGGTTCTGGGACCCCGCGCACAGCGGCGGCATCTTCGTCGAGCACGGCGTGCACTTCTTCGACGCCGCGCGCGCTCTGCTGGGATCCGATCCGGTCAGCGTGCGCGCCACCGCGGTGAGCCGGCCCGGCGGGCCCGTCGACATGGTCAGCGCCGACGTCCTTCACCCGGGTGGTGTCCTCGCCTCCCACCTCCACTCCTTCACCCACGCGCACCGCTGCGAACGCCAGTTGATGCGTCTGGACCACGGATTCGCCGAGACCAGGATCGAGGGATGGATCCCGGTCCGTGCCGAGATCTCCGCGTGGACCGACGAGGCCGGAGCCGAGGCGTGGGAACGGCTGCCCGCGCGGGCAGACGCGCTTTTGCACGTGGACGGCTTCCGGCCGCACGGCGGCGAACGCATCACCGTCACGGTCGAACGTGACGCCGGTGCCGCCGGCCCCGCACGCGGACGCGGAGAGACACGCGTAGTGCCGCACCACGTCCGCGCCGTCCTCGACCTCGGCGGCGAGCCCCGTAAGCCGCACGTCTACACCGAGAGCGTTCGCGCCGCCGTCGCCGACCTGGTCCGCGTCGCACGTGACGGCGGTACGCCGGTCGCCGACGCGATCTCCGGTCTCACCGCCGTCGCCGTCGCGGAGGCCGCCACACTGGCCGCCGACACCGGCACGGAACAACTCGTTCCCGGTCTCGACGGCACCACGGGCACCACCGCACCACCGCACCTCCAGGAGTCCTCATGAGCTGGTGGCAGGACACCGTCTGCTACGAGTTGTACCCCCGCTCCTTCGCCGACTGGGATGGTGACGGGACCGGCGACCTTGCCGGAGCCGCGGCCCGCCTCGGCCACATCGCGGAACTCGGCGCGGACGCCGTGTGGATCACACCGTTCTATCCCTCGCCGCTGGCGGACGGCGGTTACGACATCGCCGACCACACCGCCGTCGCGCCCGACCTCGGCACCTTGGAGGACTTCGACCGGCTCACCGCCCGCGCCCACGACCTGGGCCTGAAGCTCATCGTCGACCTCGTGCCCAACCACACCTCTGACCAGCACCCCTGGTTCCAGGAAGCGCTCGCCGCCGGCCCGGGCTCCGCCGCACGCGGACGCTACCTGTTCCGTCAGGGTCGTGGCCCGTCCGGTCAACTCCCGCCCAACGACTGGCAGTCGGCCTTCGGTGGGCCCGCATGGACCCGCGTGGCCGACGGCGAGTGGTACTGCCATCTGCACGCACCCGAGCAACCGGACCTCAACTGGCGGGAGGACGAAGTGCGTTCCGCGTTCTCCGATGTCCTGCGGTACTGGCTGGACCGCGGGGTGGACGGCTTCCGTGTCGACGTGGCGCACGCACTCTTCAAGGCCGAAGGCATGCCCGACGCAGGCCCCGGCCAGCACCAGGACCCGCTGCGCAACCACCTCATGCCCTACTACGACCAGGAGGAGCTGCACCCGCTGTACCGCGAGTGGCGCACCCTCCTGGACACCCACCCCGCGCCCCCGGGCGCCGTGCCACCGCACGAGCGGGTCATGGTCGCCGAATCCGCCGTGTTCGACCCGGCGAGGCTGGCCCGCTACATACGGCCCGACGAGATGCACCAGGCCTTCAATTTCGCCTTCCTGGAGGCCGCCTGGGACCCGGCAGAGCTGCGCCGCGTCATCGACGGTTCGCTGTCCGCACCCGGCGGCGGGGCCGTGACCTGGCTGCTCTCCAGCCACGACGCGGTCCGGCCGGTGACCCGCCTCGGCTCCGCGGCCCGCGCACGGGCCGCCGCCCTGCTCATGCTCGCGCTGCCCGGCTCCGCCTATCTGTACCAGGGCGAGGAACTGGGCCTGCCGCAGGCCACCGTCCCGGACGACCGCATCCGCGATCCCCTGTGGGAACGCTCCGGCCACACCGACCGGGGACGTGACGGCTCCCGTGTACCGCTGCCGTGGTCCGGTGACCGTGCCCCGTACGGATTCACCACCGCCCGGGCCGAGCGCACCTGGCTGCCGCAACCGGAGGACTGGGCGCCGTACACCGTGGCTGCCCAGGATCTGGACCCCGCCTCCACGCTCAACCTGTACCGCGAAGCCCTGCGTCTGCGCCGCGCGCACCCCGCGCAGGACCCGACGGCCGCACCCCGCTGGCACTCGGCGCCGGCCGACCCGTACCTCGCCTTCCGCCGCTCCGCCCTGACCTGCGTCGTCAACCTCGGTACGGAGCCCCTGGCCTGGGCGGGGCTCGGCGTGACAGGCAGCCCCGTACTGGCGAGCGGTCCCCTGGACGGCGACACGATCCCGCCCGACACGGCTCTGTGGCTCATCGACGACCTGGATCCGCAGCACGACGAAGGAGACGGCCATGGCCGCGAACACTGAACCCTCCCCGCGCACCGACCTGTCCTCACTGGTCAAGGCGTACGACGTGCGCGGCGTCGTCCCCGACCAGTGGGACGAGTCGACGGCCGAGCTGTTCGGCGCCGCTTTCGTACGGGTCACCGGAGCGCGCGCGATCGTGACCGGACACGACATGCGCGGCACCTCGCCCGGCCTCGCGCGGGCCTTCGCACGAGGAGCCGCCGCGCAGGGTACCGACGTGACCGAGACCGGCCTGTGCTCCACGGACCAGCTCTACTACGCCTCCGGAGCGTTCGACCTGCCCGGCGCGATGTTCACCGCCTCGCACAACCCCGCCCGCTACAACGGCATCAAGATGTGCCGCGCCGGCGCCGCGCCGGTCGGCCAGGACAGCGGCCTGGCGGAGATCCGCGCGCTCGTCGAGCAGTGGTCCGACACCGGCGCACCCTCGCCGTCCACCGAACGCACCGGCACCATCACGCACCACGACACCTTGGAGGAGTACGCACGCCACCTGCGCACCCTCGTTGACCTGACGGCGATCCGCCCGCTCAAGGTCGTCGTGGACGCGGGGAACGGCATGGGCGGCCACACCGTGCCGACCGTACTCGCGGGCCTCCCCGTCGACGTGGTTCCGCTCTACTTCACCCTCGACGGCAGTTTCCCCAACCACGAGGCCAACCCGCTCGACCCGGCCAACATCGTCGACCTCCAGGCCCGGGTACGCGCTGAGCACGCCGACCTCGGCCTCGCCTTCGACGGCGACGCCGACCGCTGCTTCGTCGTCGACGAACGCGGAGAGCCGGTCTCACCGTCCGCCGTCACAGCGCTCGTCGCCTCCCGCGAACTCGCGCGCAGGCCCGGCGCCACCGTTCTGCACAACCTGATCACCTCGCGCACCGTGCCCGAGGTGATCCGCGAGGCCGGTGGCACACCCGTGCGCACGCGCGTCGGACATTCCTTCATCAAGGCGGAGATGGCCCGCACCGGTGCGGTGTTCGGCGGCGAGCACTCCGCGCACTACTACTTCGCCGACTTCTGGAACGCCGACACCGGGATGCTCGCCGCGCTCCACGTCCTGGCCGCGCTCGGCGAACAGGAAGGGACCCTCTCGGCACTCACCCGCAACTTCGAGCGGTACGCGGCATCCGGAGAGATCAACTCAACCGTCGACAACGCGGCCGACCGCCTCGCCGCCATCCGCGCGGCCTGGTCCGACCGTGACGGTGTGACCGTTGACGACCTCGACGGCCTCACTATCAACGGTGACAGCTGGTGGTTCAACCTCCGGCCGTCCAATACGGAGCCCCTGCTGCGCCTCAACGTCGAGGCCCGCGACCCGGACACCATGCGGAGTCTGCGCGACGAGGTCCTGGCTCTCGTCCGTCGGTGATCCGCAGGGCGGCCAGTTGCCGCAGCCGCGCGGGCGGGCGCAAGCCCCCCGCGCGCGGGGCTCACGGAGGGGGCGGGTCGCCCTCGCGTATCCCCAGGACGTATGCCGCTGTCAGTGCGACGGCGCGGTCGTCATCGTGTGACAGACGTTCCAGGGCGCCAGACGCTGCGGCCCCGGGGACATCCGCGAGTGCCTGCGCCAGACGGCGACGTGCGGACGCCTCCAGAGCGCCGCGGTCCAGACGCTCGACGAGGCCCGCGGCGATCCGGTCCGCCAACTCGGGACGCCTCGCCAATGCGCCCAGGGCGTCGGCCGCATCCACATCGTTCGCCTCCCCGACGACCATGCCGACGAGCGTCGGGACCGCGTCGGCCACCCCACGCTCCCCGAGCGCGAGAGCCGCGTACCTGCGGACCACGATGTCGGGATGCGCCAGGGCGTCCCGCAGCAGTGCCGTCGCCTCATCGCCGGGGATCTCGGCAAGCGACCGGACGGCACGCTTGCGAACCTCGGCCGCCGTTGCGCCGAGCCCCTCCGCCAGCAGCGCCGGGCCGTCGCCACCCGACCGGGCCAGAGCCCACCGAAGGGCTCCGGCGACGTGCGGGTCCGCCTCCCGCAGGGCGGCCTCGGCCAGGACCTCCACCGGCACCTCTCCCGCCGCGGACAGGGCCGCGCGCTGGCGCGTCCCGGCGCTCTTCGACCCCAGCGACTGAAGGAGAGCGACGGTCTGGAGGACGTCCTCCCAGTCGGCGGGCTCCGCGGCCCCGATGCGACGGAGCCGCGTCAGCAGTGCCGTCTCGTCCGCGATGCGTTCACGGGTCCGTCGGATGAGGTCCTCGACGAGTTCGGAGGGCTCGAAACCGGGATCGTCCAGCGCGCGCCCGACGTCACGCAGCGACAGCCCGAGCGAGCGCAGGCTCTCGATGTGGAAGATCCGCTGGATGTCGTCGCGGGAGTACTCGCGATAGCCGGACCCGGTGCGCCCCATCGGCCGTACCAGGCCGAGCGAGTCGTAGTGCCTGAGCATGCGCGTACTGACCCCGGACCGCCGCGCGACCTCACCGATCAGCACTACCCGTCACCCTCCTGTCCAGCCCGGCCGAGGACCATGATGCGCTTCGCATCCTCGATCGCGAACGTGAATCCGGCATCGGGGTCGCGGAACAGCCGTTCGGTGGCGATCGCGTGTCGTCGCACGCCGGGCTCGGCATCCGTATCCGCCATCGCGGCACGCAACAACGGCACGCTCACCTCGCCGAGCGCGATGAGCGCACGGCTGAGACTCCGCTGCGTCTCGTGCTCACCACGTCCGAGCTGAGTCGACAACACCGCCGCAAGCCCGCACTCCTCGCCTGCGGGTACGAGCACCACCGCTGCCCGCCAGGCGCTCCGCGCCACTTCGTCATCGGCATCGGTCAGAATCGCCCGGGTGATCGCCGGCCAGACCTGACGGTCACCGATCTTCGACAGCGTGTGCAAAGCCTGGCTCCGTGCCTGCGGCCGCTCGGAACGTACTTCCGCGAGCAGCTCCGGGACCGTCGTCGAGGACGGATGACGGGTGAGCGCCCATGTGAGCATGTCGCGAACGTAGAACTCGGGCTCGATCGCGCAGCGCTCGATCAGCTTGCCGACGGAGCGTGGGTCGGGTGCCGTGCCCAGCGCCAGTGCTGCCCGCAGCCGCACCGACGAGCTGTCGCTCCGGAGCCCCCCGGAGCGCTTGATTCGTATCCGATTCCTCTTCCCGCAAGGTCATCGGGATCACCTCCTGCGCTTCAGTGAAGACCTTGCCACGGTGTCAAGGTCAAGCCCACGGTCAGCGCAGGGGTGGGGACGGAACGGTCGCACGGGCCACCGACAGCAATGGTGTGAGAGGAGGGTGCGGCGCAGGTCAGTGTCTGGTCGTCGTGCCCGGCTCGTAACGGCTGTCCCTTCGGCGGATCCGGACCCGACGTACCGTCAAGTTCTGGTTCCTGAGCGTGTGTTGTGGGTGAAGAAGTACCCAGCGTGTCGACATTCTTCACTCGAACATTGAACTGATTACAAGATGGTCACTAAAGTTGGGCCTCGAACCTTCGCGTGATCGGCACCCATCCGGGGTGGCGGCGAAGGAACCGCCGATTCCGTGACGTGCACGGAGCCGGGGACACCTGTCCCCCCGCAGCTCGGTAGGCGGCTCGAGGAAGAAGGAGCTCGCCTTCGTGGCGTCCCACCGTCGTCCCAAGCAGCCGAGCCGCGCCCGCGTGACCGTGCTCACCGTGACCGCCGCAGCAGCTGTGGCCCTGACCTCCCAGGCGGCGCACGCCGACCCCAAGCCGACCAAGAGCGAGGTCAAGGCGAAGGTCGACAAGCTCTACCACGAGGCCGAGGAGGCCACGGAGAAGTACAACGGCGCCAAGGAGCACCAGGACAAGCTCAAGAAGCAGGCCGACGCGCTCCAGGACAAGGTCGCCCGCGGCCAGGACGAGCTCAATACCCTGCGCGCCGAGCTCGGTTCGCTCGCCACGGCGCAGTACCGCTCCGGCGGTCTCGACCCGTCGGTCCAGCTGCTGCTCTCCTCGGACCCGGACAGCTTCCTCGACCAGGCCTCCGCGCTCGACCAGCTGACGGCCAAGCAGGCCGAGTCCCTGCAGAAGATCCAGGCGAAGCAGCGCACCCTCGCGCAGCAGCGCAAGGAGGCGCAGGCCAAGCTCGCCGACCTCGAGGACGTCCGGGAGACGCTCGGCAAGAACAAGCAGAAGTTCCAGGGCAAGCTCGCCGACGCCCAGAAGCTGCTGAACACCGGGGGCGGACGGGAGGCTCGGCCCCGCCGTCCTGCCGGGACTTCGGACCCCTGCACCATCGGTCCGGCCGACAGGCCCTGTCCGGCCTAGGACCGGTCGGCCCGCGCGTCTTCCTTCGGAGCCCGACCGCCCGGCCCTCCGGTTCCGGACGAGCGGAACACCCGGAGCCCGATGAGGACGAGCAGCGCGAGAGCGGCTGCCGCGAGTACCACCTTGGAATAGGCGGAGACGTATCCGGAGACCAATTCCCATTGCGCGCCCAGGAAGAACCCGGCCAGCACGAACGCCGTGTTCCACAGCGCGCTGCCAAGGGTGGTCAGTGTGAGGAAGACCGGAAGGCGCATACGCTCCACGCCTGCCGGTACGGAGACCAGGCTCCGGAACACCGGGATCATGCGGCCGAAGAAGACCGCCTTGGTGCCGTGGCGTTCGAACCACGCCTCCGTCCTCTCGATGTCCGCGACCTTCACCAGCGGGACCTTCGCCGCCAGGGCGACCACGCGGTCCCGGCCCCACGCCGCGCCGATGCCGTACAGCGCGAGTGCTCCGACCACCGATCCGATCGTCGTCCACAGCAGAGCGGCGTAGAGGTTCATCCCGCCGGTGCTCGCGGTGAATCCGGCCAGCGGGAGAATCACCTCGCTGGGCAACGGCGGGAAGATGTTCTCCAGGGCGATGGCCAGTCCGGCCCCTGGTGACCCGAGGGTGCTCATCAGGTCGGTCACCCATTGCGCCGCGCCGCTGTCGATCATGCGGGCCACGGTAGTGAACTCAACCTGAAGCCATCCTGAAGACGGTCAGGAGGGCCGAAGCGACGGGCAGGGTGCGGCACCTGCCCGTCGACACCGAGCCCTCAGTACATGTGTCCCGTATGGGCAAGAGCCTGCTTCAGGAGTGCTCCCTGGCCGCCGGGCATCTCGCCCTGTACCGCCGGTGACGCCGCTTCCTGTGGGCTGAGCCACACGAGGTCCAGTGCGTCCTGCCGCGGGCGGCAGTCGCCGGTGACCGGGACGACGTACGCCAGGGACACCGCGTGCTGGCGAGGATCGTGAAACGGCGTTATGCCCGCCGTGGGGAAGTACTCGGCAACCGTGAAGGGCTGCAGTGAGGCGGGGACGTGGGGGAGGGCGACCGGGCCCAGGTCCTTCTCCAGGTGGCGTAGGAGCGCGTCGCGGACCCGTTCGTGGTGCATGACGCGGCCGGAGACGAGGTTACGGCTGATCGTTCCCTCGGCGCCGATCCGGAGGAGCACCCCGATGCTGGTGACTTCTCCGCTCTCGTCCACCCGCACGGGCACGGCCTCGACGTACAGGACGGGCATGCGGGCCCGGGCCATGCTCAGTTCGTCCGTGGTGAGCCAGCCGGGCGTGGTCTCGGTCAAGTCAGACATCGCCCGATCATACTTTCCAGGACCCGTCCTGGGGGAGTGTCCTCGGGGGTCAGCGGACGTACCTGGTCGGTTCAGGTGCCCGATCCGGCCGGAACGAGGCCGCCGCTCCACCGCGGGGGAGCAGCAGCGGGGTCGCCAGCAGGAGTACGCCGGCCAGGCCCACGGCAGGGCGTGGGCCGAGCAGACCGCCCAGCACACCCCAGACCGCCGTCAGGAGTGCGGTCGCGGCTTTGGCCGTGGCCGCCCAGGCGGACAGCGTGCGGACGACTCTGTCGGTCGCGGTGCGCTCGAGCCGGTAGGTGGTGCAGACGGGATTGAAGACTCCGCAGCAGAAGATGAGTCCGAACTCGACACCGATGACCAGCAGGAGTCCGCCGGTGCCTGGCCCCAGGAAGGCCAGACCGACGGGCCAGACCGCCCGTGACGCCCCGGCCATGACGAGGACCCGGCGGTGTCCGAACCGGGTGACGAGGGGGCGGGCCAGCCGCGAACCGAGGAGCCCGCCGATCGACGGCGCGGCGAACGCGAGACCGTACTGCCACGGTGCGAAACCGAGCGGGCCGAGCATGAGGACGGCGAGCAGGGGCTGGGTGGCCATCACCAGGCCGTTGAACAGGGCGGTGTTGAAGAACAGCGGACGCAGTGTCGCGTCGGCGAGGATGTATCGCCAGCCGTCCAGGAGGTCCCTGGCCCGCACCCGGGAGGCTTCCCGGCGCGCGGGCTGCTGCTCGTGCCCGCCCATCGCGCGAACACCCAGGGCGGAGAGCAGGTGGCTGACCGCGTCGGCCATCACCGTCGCCACCGGGCCGAGGAGTGCGACGGCGACGCCGCCCAGCGGTGGTCCGATCATTGTGGTCGTCCAGGCGGTGGACTCCAAACGGGCGTTGGCGACCAGTAGATGCTCTGCCGGCAGCAGCGTCTTCAAGTACGCCCCGGAGGCTGCGCGGAAGGCGATGTCCGCCGCCGCGACGGTGACCGAGACCAGGAGGAGCTGGAGGAAGGTGAGCACGCCGAGCGCGTACGCGGCGGGGATCGTCAGCAGCGCCACGAACCGCACCAGGTCCATCGCGATCAGCACCGGCCGCTTGCGACGGAACTCCACCCACGGGCCGAGCGGCACCGCGGCGGCGGCGCCCACCAGAGAGCCCACGGAGGCCAGCGCCGCGACCGCGGCCGGTCCGGCGTGCAGCACCTGGATGGCGATCAGCGGAAACGCGCCGAAGGCCAGCCACGTGCCGAGCGCGCTGGTCCCGTACGCGCCCCAGAGCCAGCCGAACGGCCGCCCCAGCCGGTGCCCGTTCTTCATGCCCACGCCCCTCCCGTACAACCGAACTGCGTTCGCAAGCATCAAAGCGAGCGCCGCACCTGCGAATCAAACAACCGCAGAGCCGCGGGCCACAACCATTGGTTGTTCCCTTAGGGTGTCGACATGGACCTCGACACCGTCCGGACCTTCCTTGTCGTCGCCGACGCGGGCCGGTTCCAGGAGGCCGCCGTCGAGCTGGCCGTCACCCAGCAGGCCGTGTCCAAGCGCATCGCCGCACTGGAGCGCACGCTCGGTGTGCGACTGTTCACCCGCACGACGCGCGGTGCCGAGCTCACCATCGACGGCCAGGCGTTCCTGACCCACGCGCGAGAGCTGATGCGCGTCGCCGAGCGTGCGGTGGGTTCCGTGCGCAGTGGTCGCCGTCCGCTGCGTGTCGACGTGATCGCCTCTCGCAGTGCGGCGACCGGTCTGATGCGCGGCTTCCACCGCGCCCACCCCGAGATCGAGCTCGACGTGGTCATGCTGTTCGACATCGAGACGGCCGTCGCCGCCATCCGGTCCGGTGCGATCGACGCGTCCTTCCGCGCCGTGGCCGCGCCCGGCCGGCCCCTTCCCGAGGACATCGAGTCCGTCCGGGTGCTCGACGAACCGCTCCAACTCCTCACCGGCCCTGCCCACGCGCTCGCCGGCGTCCGATCGGTCACCCTCGCCCGGCTCGCCGGGCACCGGATCTGGATGCCGGGCATCGTCCCGGGCACCGAGTGGGCCGCCTACTACGACGACCTGATCGCCGAATTCGGTCTCACCATCGAGGCGACCGGCCCCAACTTCGGCTCCGACGCGCTCCTGGACACCATCGCGGACACCCCGGCCCTCGCCACCTTCATGGGCGGGCAGACCCGTCTCGTCTGGCCCTCCGGCCACGGCCTGCGCCGTATCCCGGTGACGACGCCGACACCTGTCTATCCGCACTCGCTCCTCTGGCACCGCGACAGCCCTCACCCGGCGCTGGCCACCCTCCGAGCCCACCTCGCCGCCTCATCCGCCGGGCACGGTGCCGCCGGGACCTGGACCCCGGAGTGGGTTCTTCCCCGCTGAAGGGGGGCGGGCACGCTCGTGAGTTCCGGCGCGCTCTGCGCAGTGGGCCAAGAGACCCCTACCAGGCGCTCGATCCGCCGTCGACCGCGTAGTTGGCGCCAGTGATGAACGACGCGCGATCGGAGGCGAGGAACGCCGCCAGTTCGACGATCTCCTCAGGGCGCCCGAAGCGCTTGAGGAGCGTCTTGCTGGTGACGGCCTCCCTCAAAATCTGGTCGTCACCGAGGTCCCTGTCGCTGGCGGGGGTCAGTACAGGGCCCGGGCTGATGGCCACCGCGCGGATTCCGTGAGGTGCGCCTTCGAGCGCGAGTTGCCGCGTCATTCCGATGACGCCCGCGTTGGCCGCGGTGTGGGCGACCATCGGAGGGGTGGAGCCTGCGATCATGCCCGCCTCCGATGCGACGTTGATGATCACTCCGCCACCGCGTCGGACGAGGTGCGTCCAGGTGAACTTGGACACGAAGAAGGGGATGTCGAGTTCGCCGGCGACCGTCGCCCGCCAGTCCTCGACGGGGAAGTCCGGCATGGGGCCGAAGCGCTGCACGGCCGCGTTGTTGTAGACGACGTCGAGGCCGCCGTAGGCGCTGACCGCCTCCTCCACCATGAGGCGCACCTGCTCCGGGTCGGTGAGGTCGACGGGCGCCAGGCTCGTCATCTCGCCGCCGGCGCGACGTACGAGGTCGGCCGTCTCGGCATTGATCTCGGCCTGGATGTCGGTACCGATGATCTTTGCGCCCTCCCTGGCGAAGATCAGGGCCGCGACGCGTCCCATGCCTCCTCCGGTGCCGGTGATGAGCACGATCTTCCCGTCAAGTGTTCCCATGGTCTCGCTCCTGCTTTGTGAATGGTCCGGGTACTTCGAGTCCTGCAACGCGTGTGGAGCGGACGAAGCCGTGACCCCGGACTCCGTTGTAACCGGCACGAGAGTCCGGCGCGACCGGCAGCCCGGCCGCTCCCGTGCGTCTTTCGGCCGCGGACGTGTGCGTCACTGTGGCTGCGCGGTTCCTGGGTTCGGCGTTCATCGGCCGGTGCTTTCCGTGTGCCGACCGTGGGCGCCGGGACGGGCTCGCCGCGGGTGTACCGCGAGGAGGTGGCATGGGCTGGAAAGGCGGGCGACTGACGCACATATACGACCGAGGTCACGGTTGCTGTCGGCTGTCGGCTGTCGGCTGTCGGCTAACCGGGCGGTGACGGGGTGACCGAAGGAACCCAGGAGCCGAATTGTGGCAAGTACGATCAGTGATCCGGGCGCCTCAGTGGGCGCGGATCGAAGTGACCTCGTAAGCGACGGCGCGGCTCATGGACGGCCCGTGGCAGGTCAGCTGCCGCAGTGGGGTCCGGAAGGCGTGCACCTCGACATCCAGGGCGGCCGGGTGAGGCGGGCGGCCGTCGACACGAATCTGCCAGATGTCTTCACTGGCGCGTGATGCAGTGGCGACGGTGTAGGCGTGCCGTCCGGCGGGACCGAAGCGCTGGAGCACGGCAGTGACGGCCGCCTGCTGAGGTGGGTAGAGGTTCGTGTAGCCACGTAGGTGCTCCGCGTGTATCAGGCCGGCCAAGTGCTCCTGGACGGCCGTGACGGCGGACAACGCGTCCAGATCGCCGTAGTAGACGCCGTCGGGAACGATGACGACGTTCGCGGCGAACCTGTCGCCGCCCACGTGAGTGCACTCCCACACCAGGTCCGGCCAGCGCTCGCTGAGCGCACGACACACCGGCCGTCCACGCACAGCGCAACAGGTGTCGTGCCTCCCGTGGGTGCAGACGAGGACCACCGGAGGGCAGCCCAGTACGACGGGGGCGCGGAGAGCCTCTGCGATCTGCGCCAGATCCTCGTCACGGCTCCACGTCCCCCATTGCTGGCGGTGGGCGCCAAGACCCTCGAAGCGCAGCACGGCCCAGCTGGGCGGTTCCTCCCGGCTGCCTCGTCCGTGGCGTCTGACGAGAAGTATGCGGGCCTTGACCGCCTGGGCGGCGGAGAACACGAGCGCCTTGGTATCCGGCTCGAGATCGAGGCCGTCGAAGCCGTTGGCCGGCCAGCTGCCTCGGTACTCGATGAGGACACAGACCGAACCGTACGGGGCAGTGCCCGTGATCGAGTCGCCCCGGATCCGAGCGGCATCGGCGCAGAAGAAACGGCCGGGCGCCGTCACCGCGATCACCGCCCTGCGGGCACGAGCACACCCGCGTGCAGCAGTCTGCCGACAAGATCGACGCCCAGGTCACCGGCGAGGTGCGTTTCACCGTCGAGCAGCCGGATGACGGAGGGCAGATCTGCCGGTGGGAAGTCGAGCCATCCCACGCGAGTGAGCAGACGCACGCCCTCCAGTCGCCCTTCCAGCGCCTCACGGAGCCGCACCCGTGATGCGGGGCCGAGGCCTTCGACGGCTCTGAACTGAGCCAGCGGCCCCAGCGGCCCCAGCGGCGCCGCGCGCGCCTGTCCACGCCGTGCACGGTGGAACCGGGGCGCGGAGTCGGCAACCGTGATCGCGGCGACCAGCGCCTTTCGGACCATGTCGATCTCGGCCGCCGGCCCGTCCACGCCCATCGGCAGGGATCTGCGCATCTCGGGATCGTCCCGCAGTGCGTCGAGCGCGGCCCGGGCGAGCTGTTCAGCCAGCGCGTGGCGCGTCCAGGTGTGGACTCCGAACGTCAGGTGGAGCGAGACCTCATCACGAAGACGCCGCTGCGATCAGCGTACTGCTGGTCAGCGAAGGCATCGATTCGAGTGGAGGGACCATTTTTTGTGGCCGGGCCAGGTGATACCACGCTCGAGATCCTGCGCAAAGCGGCGAAGTATTTCGCGGGGGCGACGCTGGTGAACCGCTTCCAGCGCCGTTACGGCGTGAAGCGGCTCTGCACCATCCTCGGCATCGCCCGCTCGAGTTTCTACATACTGGTGCCGGACGGCTACGGACCGGGCCGCGCGGCAGGCGGCCGGCGCCCGCCTGGCTGCCCGGATACAGGCCGTGCACCTCGAGCCTGGCGACAGCGATTCGTCCGCGCCGGTGTCGGCGGGGTGTCTGCCGACACCGGCGCGGGTCGTCATCAGTTCTGGTTCAGCGGGAGCGCGATGTCGACGACCTGTCGGCCGGTCGGGAAGGAGCCGACGAGGGACGTCTCACCGTTGAGAACGTTCACCCGGTAGAAGCGCTTCTTTCCACCGGTGGACAGCGCGGCGAACCCACGGTTGGAGCCGTCGGAGGGCTTGTAGTAGATGTCGAACCCGGCCCAGGGCCCTGCGTTCACTCCCAGGTTCCCGGTGGGGGCGAGTGTGCCGGCGTTGGCCGGGGACTGGAGGGAGACCCGGTCGTTGACCGTGTCGATGTCGAACAGGGTGGTGCCGGTGGCCGCGTTGAGGTCGTTGTTGGTGTAGGCGGCTCCGGTGACGCCGAGCGCGGTCGAGGGCGGTGTGGTCGGGTTGGTGAGGGTGCCGTCGACGGTGGTGGTGCGTGGTGCGGCCGGGTCGTCGATGTTGTGGCGCAGGTTCTGGCCGGTGTCGCTGATGACGCGCAGGCGGTTGGCGGCGGGGTTGAAGTCGACGCCGAAGTTCTGGCCCGCCAGTGCGACGGTGAGCTGGGAGACCTTGACTGCGTGCGCGTCGCTGTTCACGGTGTAGACGCCGCCTTGGTCGCCGACGCCGTAGAGCTTGCCGTTCTGGACCCGGAAGTCGATACCGACCAGCTTCCTGTCCCCCCTCAGGCCGGCGACTTTGCCGAATGACCAGCTTTCGCCGGGGTTGGTGACCTGGAAGCCGACCAGGCGCTGGTCGGAGGTCAGTCCCACGCTGATGAGACCAGGCGACGCCGCACGCCCGCGGGGACCGAACGGGGTGGGCTCGGTTTCGGCCGATGCGAGCGCGGGGGCGGCAAGGGACAGCGCGATGGCGCCGGCAGCGGCGGCCGAAAGAAGACGAGTACGCACGGTTGCACTCCGAACGGTAGTCAGCCCGCCCACGGAACGGGGCGGGTCTCCCCGTTACTTCGATGCCCCCTTCGATCCGGTTTGGGCTCACGGCGCAATACACCCCGAATGGACCACAAAGACACGCCTGCGTGCGGCCGTTCAGGGGAATCGCCGATAGCCATAGACCTGAGCGAGCGTCCTCCGGCACTTCCGCGTTCGGCTGCGGAAAGTAGCTGCTCGCTGCTCGTTACCTTGCGCGTTTACGTCGCTGAGTGATGCCTGTGTCCGGCCGGCCCAGCCCCATAGGAGGAACCCATGCGTATATCGGCCTCGCGCATGACCAGCTCATCGAGTTCTCGACACACGCCCCCGGCCACGCCCTCTCGATCGGGCACGTGCGCGGCCTGTCCGGCGACACCAGGCTCGTCGGCATCGACTACCGCGTACAACACCGCGGAACAGTAGCGCCGCTCTTGCCCAGCACAAGACGACAGGCCCTTCGTTTGGGAGTGTCATGAATTAGGTGGGAACTTCACCTGAAGGGACACCTGATGACGAACCAGAAGACTCACTCTCTCGAGACGGTGGGCGGCGTGTCGCTTGCGGCCGGTGGGGCGGCCGCGGACGGTGCGGACATGAGGAGAATGCAGGAGTCCGTGGACGGGCTGAGCCTGGACCTGCTGGACGCGCTGACGCTGCTGGCCCAGGACAGGGTCCGCGGCGGCGGGCTGAGGCTGGTCGGTGAGGACGGTCTGCTGCCCGCGATCACGCAGCACCTGATGCAGGCCGCCCTGGAGGCCGAGCTGGATGAGCATCTGGCCGACGAGGCCGAGCGGATCGGCGGGCGGGGCTCGCGTTCGGGCGGGGCGGTTTCTGTCAGTGGTTGCGAATCAGCAGGTCAATGGGCCTGTGAGGTAGTCTCGCATGGCTTCGGATGGGGTCTTGTCGCCGAGGACCATG